>JAJYKG010000073.1 GCA_021788795.1 Thermoplasmata archaeon
CGCCAGGAGGACCTGGACGTGGCCCTGGGGCTGCATGAACCCGCCCATCACGCCGAACGAGGCGTACAGGGAACCGTCCTCCCGCGTCGCCATCGCGGGGATGATCGTGTGGTAGGGCCGTTTCCCGGGTGCGAGGGCGTTCGGGTGGCCGGGGTCCAGGGAGAAGTTCGCGCCGCGGTTCTGGAGAGGGAACCCTGCGCCCTCGGGCACGATGCCCGTCCCGAAGCCCATGTAGTTGCTGTTGATGAACGAGCAGGCGTTCCCGTTGCCGTCGACGACGCTGAAGTACACGGTGTCGGAACCGGCCGCCGGCTTGCCGGGCGAGGCGCGGGGGTTCGCCTTCTTCGGGTCGATGAGGGCCGCGCGCTCCTGGGCGTACGCCGGGGAGAGCAATCCCCGGATGGGCACCTTCGCCTTCACGGGGTCCGCGATGTAGCGGCGGCCGTCCGCGAACGCGAGGCGGAGGGCCTCGGTCAGGAGATGGAGGCGGTCCGCGGACAGGCCGTCCGCCGGCAGGTTCAATTGGGCGAGCAGGTTCAGCGTCAGGAGGGCCACCAGGCCCTGGCCGTTCGGCGGGCACTCCCAGAGGCGCACGCCGCGGTATGCGGTGGACAGGGGCTCGTCCCAAGTGGAATGGTGGGCCGCCAGGTCCTCCGCCGTCATCACGCCGCCCGCGGCCTGGACGACCGCCGCAATCCGCTTCGCGAGGTCGCCCTTGTAGAAGGCGTCCTTCCCGCCCTTCGCGATCGCCTCGAAGGTGCGCGCAAGGCCGGGGTTGCGGAAGACTTCGCCCGCCGCGGGCGCGCGGCCGTCCACCAGGAGCTGCGACCCGCCGGGGGCATGGCTGAGCTGGCGCTTGGCGCCTCCGGCCCAATAGTGGGCCGTGATCGGCTCGACGGGAAAGCCCTCCTTCGCGAGCCGGGTCGCCGGCGCGAGGACCCGCTCCATCTCCATGGAGCCGTGCCGCTCCACGAGGTCGCACCATCCCGCGCACGCGCCCGGCACCGTGATGTTGTGCGCGTGGAACGGCGGCAGGCCGTCCGCGAAGCCCTGCTCCCTCAGGAGATCGAGGGTGAGCCCGGAGGGCGCGCGGCCCGACCCGTTCAGCGCGGTGACCTTGCCCGACGCCCCGTCGTAGTGCAGGGCGAACATGTCGCCGCCCAGCCCCGTGGACGTCGGTTCGGTCAGGGCGAGGGCCGCGGCCGTGGCCACCGCCGCATCGGCCGCGTTCCCGCCCTGCCGCAGGATCTCGAGCCCCGCCTCCGAGGCCAAGGGCTGGCTCGATGCGACGATCCCATGGCGCGCGTACACGGCCGACCGCCGCGAGACGAAGGGGAGTTGCATGGAATCCATCTCGCTACCGGAGAGGACCAATGCGTCCGGAGATACATACCTCCTTTGCTTTCAAGCCGTTGGGAGGATCATCGGCCGGCTCTTAGCTTCGGACACTCCATGCTCGCGGATTCCGGGCAGACCTCGAGAGCGGGTATACGTGGCGGGGAACCATGGCGCGACGAGGGGGTGCAATCATGATGGAGCGGAGTGGGACAACGCTTACGCTACCGCAGTGCGCCTCCAGCGGGATCGCTCGCAGAGCTACCCGACGCCCGCGGCGAAGCCGAGACCATGTGGCGTGCACCGCGACTCGTCTGGAAACCATGGCCGGCTTCGACTCACTCCTCGCATCGGATCGCCTCTCGAGGGCAATTTCGAGTCCGCGAGGATGCTATTGGCCATGAAGTTGTTCAGTGGCTCGGTCGCGAGGTCCCAGACTTTGTAATTGCCCGTGAGGATTTCGATCCAGGTTATATTGATCCACGTCTGGGACACGGGCTGGAACAGTTCCTCACCCACTCGAAGCCCGTAGGGGTTCCGCGCCCAGTCGACCCACGTGTCGTTGCGGACTGACCGGGGCTGGTCGGTCGTTGTTGCACTGGGGAGCCCGTCATTGAGGGATATCGCCTGGCGTACGTGGGTTGACGTGATGCGGGCAACCTTCACCGGTTCAAGTCTTCCCCTTGAGGAATTGTACCCCATTCCCAGGTCGCCGAGTTTCAATCTGTCAACTTCCTTGACCGACAAGTCCGGGAGGAGAACCTCGGTCCCCGACAGAATGCAGCCACCACCGCCACCACCGCCCGATGGTGGGTCAAAATAGACGAGTACCGTGTTTCCCAGGTCCACCTTAGTGGGATTCGAATCGCGACCGATGTCGCCGGTCCAGACAGAAGCATAGACGTGAGTCCCGTCAGACTTGGAACTGCACTACACCATGAGGGTGACTAGGCGAACGTCCCCCTGGTGGACGGTCTCCCACCCGCCCCAGGGGGCGGTTGAGCGACATGAAGGTGGTCCCAGCTGCCGGAGAAGTCAACCCAGTGGAGGCCACCGCTCGTGTCGTAGACCGTTCGTGTGTAATTCCCGTAGGGATTGCCTGCGGAGTAGTGGTTGACGTACATGTCCACGACGAATGAGTTGCCCGCCGCGCCAGCCTGATCCTCGGCAAAGCTCATGCGCAGCTTATCGATCTCGAGGGAACGGGCCCCGTTCTTGACGAAGACCGAGCTATCGGCGGAGGCCTCCCATCTGGATGTGAATGAACGTGTTGCGGAGCCCTGGGTGTAGGGGCTCGACGGGCACTTGACGCCCACCCAACTGCCCCCGTCCGGATCTATGGAGGCGAGGTAGCCCCATCCAGTTCCCCAATACCCCGGTCCAGAGCCGACATTCTGGAAGCCGCAGATGTTGCAATTGGTGAGCACGTAGACAGTCGTCCCAGCCTGAGCGGGCGGCGCGAAAACAGGCTAGGCACCCATCGCCAACAGCAAGGAGATCGCAACAACCCACCGGCACCTGTGGTTGCGGATCGACGAGAGACACCCCTCACGTTTCGCGCACTCGACCTTTCTCTGCATGCCTTTTCGCCGTGCACGTCGGAGCGGTTTGGTTGCTGGAGTTGCCTGAGGGCCGCGGTCGCGTGTTGGAACCGGTTCATGGGATTCATGCGCACTCTGCAGTGTCCGCATCGTACTGATGACGTCAGACTCCAAGTGCTGCTTCTGCGGGGTCTGCGGTATTGGAGGTGATGCGTCGACGCATCGGGCGCAAAACGACTCCACGAGCCCCGGTCGGTGCGGGAGCACCAGAATTGCGGCGGGTGCTTCGGCGGGGAAGGATTTCTCCTTCACCTTCGAATTCACGGGTCGCCAGCGGGACGTGTCAGCTGGCTCGATGTGGAACAAAGGGACCCACGACTAACACCAACGCGTGGAAACGAAGATACGTACGCGAGCTTTATGGCGTTCTCTCCTCATCACGCGGTGTATTCAATGGCGATGAAGAAGTGCCCCGTCTGCGGGGTTTCCGTGAAGGACGAGAACCTGCTCCGTCATGTCCGCAACCAGCACCCCCACGACAAGGTCGAGGGTCTGGAGGACCTCCGCCCTGCCCGCACGCGGCCCCGCCGCGACTGGAAGGACGACGTCGCCCGGGTCGGGACCGTCCTCGCCGTGGCCGGGATCGTCTGGCTCGTGCTGGCGCTCCTCTTCCCCGCGCCCATCGGGGTCATCGTCCCCGCCTTCCCGCACCTGGCTGTGCTCGTCCTCGTGGGCGTCGGGCTGCTCTCCGTGGGCTGGGTCCTCGGGTCGACCAGCCTTCAGCGGTCGGGCGCGAAGCTCGCGGCCGTCGGCGTGGTCCTCGGCTTGGTATTCGCCGGCTCGACTGTGTTCCTCGCCGCCCAGGAGGGCATCCCGACCCTGGACCGGAGTCCGGTTTCCGTGGCGCAGGGCTGGGTGAAGGCCAACAACGCCGTGTGGAAGTCCGGCGCCTTGCCCGTGCTCTTCTACTACGGCTCCGCCGGCTGCCCCTACTGCGCCGCCTCCAGCTGGGCGCTGTACGAGGCGCTCCTCCAGTTCGGCTCCGTCACGGGCTACACGTACACGACCTCCGATCCGAATGACGTGTATCCGAACACCCCCGCCATCGACCTGGCGCACGCCTCCCTCTCCAGCAGCTACATCAGCATGGACGTGAAAGCGGGGGACAACAACCTGCAGATCTCCGTCCCGCCCCTGTCCCCGGTGGAGAGCGCGTACGTGACCACGTACAATCCCAGCAGCAGCCTGCCCTTCTACTCGGCGGGCGGGATCTACTTCCGCGTGGGCACGCTCGTGGATCCCAGCCTCTACGCGAGCGGCGGCGTCCCCCTGACGCCGACGGAGGTCCTCCAGGTCCTCTCCTCCCAGTCCGGAACCCTCTACCAGGCCATCCACCAGGCCCAAGTCTACGTCGAGGCCTACCTGGTCCTCGTCTGCCGGGCCGCCGCGATCGAACCCCCGCCCGCCGTGCTGGCGGACCCCGCGGTCACCGCGGCGCTCTCGGCAATCGGCTGAGGGGAGCCCATGGCCGACGTCTCGGTGCTGAGGCGGCTCTTGGTTGTGTGCCTGCTCGCGGGCCTCGCCCTGAGCGTGTACGCCGCGCTGGAGACCCTGGACCCCGCGTTGCAGGGGACCTGCACCGTGAACTCGTACATCAGCTGCGGGAAGGTCGCTCAGAGCCCGTACAGCTTCATCGGCCCCCTCCCCGTCTGGTCGCTCGGCGTCGGGGGCTTCGTTGTGCTCCTGGCGCTCACCGTCCTCCATGTCCGGAGCGGCGAGGCGCGATGGCTCTCGTGGCTGTGGATCTTCGCTGTCCTCGGGTTGGTGGCCACGGTCGCACTCTTCGCGGTGGAGGTGTTTCTCATCAACGCGCTCTGCCCGGTCTGCATCTCCTCGTATGTCGCCGAGTGGGCGGTCCTCGGGGTCGTTTGGCGTCTCAGCCGTGAGACGCCGGGCGCGTCCGCGCGGTCCTCCGCCTAGCCAGGGCCCGGCGTCGTGGAGCACGCTCGAAGGATTTATGGCGGTGAAGGGTCTGCCACGGGCCGGAGGCGTGTCGCGTGAGCCGCCGCAAGGTGTTCCTCGCCGTGGTCGTCGCCGCCACGCTCATGGCCTACGTGACGATCGTCGTGGGCGGAGACCTCACGGCGACCGATTCCGGCTTCGCCTGCGGGTCCAGCTGGCCGTTCTGTCCCGGGGGCGTCATCCCCCCGAACCTCAACAACCCCAGCGTCGCGAGGGAGTTCACCCACCGCGTCGTCGCCTTCACGACGTCCCTCCTCATCCTCGCCACGCTCATCCTCGCGCTCCTGTGGTACCGTCGTGACCCGAGGATCCTGTACCTGTCCGTGGCCAGCATGGGGATGCTCGTCGTCCAGGTGCTCCTGGGCATGGTCACGGTCCAGTCGGACCTGTCGCCCGACGTCGTGACGGCGCACCTCGCCCTGGGCACCGCGACGTTCGCCGCGACGCTCGTCCTCGCCGTGGTCTGTCTCCTGAGGCCGCCCGCCGAGCCGGGACCGGCCGCGGCACCCAGCTGAGCGAGATTTCCGGTCGGCGCGGAACGGCCCCCGGCGCGGTGCCCGCGCGCTTCCGGCCCGTCACTTCCGCAGGCGCGCGGCTCTCGACGCGCGCACCTGGTACACGGCCGCCAGGAACAGGACGCCGACGATGACCACGAGCATGATCCCCGGGATCAGGCCGATGGGGAGGCCCTGGGGCGCCGCGCCGGAGCTCGGTCCGATGACGATGATCATGCCCCACATCACGTTGGGATGGATGCCGCAGCGGTAGGCGAACGTCCCGGCCCTCGTCGCGGTGAAGCTCCAGTTGAGCGGGCTGGGCTGCGGCGAGCCGAACCCCGGGGACTGCACCTCGCCGCCGTTCACGCTCGAGCTGTTGTCGTAGTCGATGAACCAGGTGTGCTCGATGCCGTCCGCAGAGTAGAGGGTCAGGGTGACGTTGGCCCCTTCCGCGACGATCAGGGTGGGCCCCGGGGCGGAGATGTTCGTGTGGTTGAAGCCCCATCCGATGTGGGGCGCGAGCACGCTCCCGTACAGGGTGTAGCGGGTCGGCGCGGAGATCGTGATGAAGCCCGTCATGTCGGACGGGTGGAACTTGCAGCGGTAGACGAACGTCCCGATGGTGTCCGCCGTGAAGTTCCAGACCACGGAGTTCGAAGTGCTGAAGTCCGGCGAGCTGGGCTCGCCCAGATCCGGGATGCTGTTGTTGTTGTAGTCGATGAACCAGTTGTGCGTGGCGCCGTCCACGGCGATCAGCGTGAGCTGGACCACGTCCCCGTACGCGACGTACAGGTGCGGCCCCGGGTTCGTGGTGTTGTTCGCGGCCCAGCCCCAGCCCACGGTGGGCGGGATGACCCCGCCGTACAGGGTGAACCGGTCCACGGTCCCGCTCCGGACGGAGGGGAGGGACGTCGAGGCGCGGGCGGGCGCGGGCAAGGCGAACGCCACCAGGGCCACGCCCACGAGGACCGCCGCGACGAGGGCGGCCTCAAGACGTGACCGTGAGGGTACCGACCATCGCATAGTGATTCAACCCGCAGAACTGCGTGCACTCGATGTGGAACTCGCCCGGCATCGTGGGCTTGAACCAGACCTGGTTCAGGTGCCCGGGGATGGCGTCCATGTGGACGCCGAGCGCCGGGATGAAGATGGAATGGTCCACATCGACGGAGGTGACGTTCATCAGGATCGTGACGTTGGACGGGACGCTGAGGTCGCCGACGGAGTGCACGTGCGTGCCGTTCGTGTAGTTGACCCAGAACTCCCAGTACCACTGGTGTCCGATGGCGGCCACGTAGACGTCGGGGTGCTGGGGCAGCGTGTCCGTGAAGGCGAGCGTCTGGAACGCGAGCATGCCGATGACGAGCAGGATGATCGCGGGGATGATCGTCCACGCGGCCTCGAGCTTGTGGCTCGACCGGTTCGGGTTGAACGTGGGCTTGTCGTGTCCCTTCCGAATGCGGAACTTCAGGATGGTGATGACCATCACGATGCCGACGAAGACGCCGATGGCGACCCCCAGGATGGCGACGATCCAGAAGAGGTTGGAGATCTCCTGCATCCCCGTCGAGTCGTTCGGAGCCGCGGCCGCGCTCGCGGCCGCCAGGAGCAACGAACCGAGCGTCCCGGCTGCCAGAAGTCCGAATCGACGCGCGCTGCGCATCACCGCGGCGTAAACCGCGGTGCTCTAAAGCATTTGCGGTTTGCCGAAACATTCGGTAGCCCGAAATCGGCAATTCCCCGGAGGGCGCCTACGAACTCCGTCGTATGTCCCGGGGCTCGCTCCGGCGATGTAGAAAGCTTTTTCAACGACGCCGAAATACGGGTTTCGGCCGACCTAATAGGTGGGCGCCGTTTCGGGGTTGAGCGATGGCGGGAGAGGTCGTCGTGGGTCACGAGGCCGAGGCAGAGACCCCCCACGAGCACGTCGGCATCTTCCGCTGGATCTACGCGACCAGCCACCACGAAATCGGCATCATGTACATCGTGAGCTCGGTCGTGTTCTTCTTCATGGGCGGGCTCCTCGCCGAGCTGATCCGCACGGAGCTCGCGTACCCGGGCCCGACGATCGTGGACGCGAATACGTACTCGCAACTGTTCACGATGCACGGGACCACGATGATCTTCCTCGTGGCCATCCCTGTCCTCGCGGGATTCGGGAACCTCATGCTGCCGCCGCTCATCGGCGCCCGCGACATGGCGTTCCCGCGGGTCAACGCCCTGAGCTTCTGGCTCATCCCCGCCGCGGGGGCCATCATGTGGCTCGGCGTGGCCAACGTGGGCTGGTCCGGGTACACGCCCCTGTCCGTCTACGACCAGGGCGTGGGCGTCGACATGTGGATCATCGGCCTCCAGCTCCTCGGGATCTCGTCCACCGCGGGGGCCATCAACTTCCTCGTCACGGCCCTGCGGCACCGCGCCCCGGGCGTCACGCTGAAGAACCTCTCCTTGCTTGCGTGGTCCATCGTCGCCACGGCGGCGATCACCCTCGTCGCCACCCCGGTCCTCGCCGCGGGCCTCCTGATCCTCCTCCTGGAGCGCCACGGGGTCAACAACTGGCTCTCCCAGATCGCCGGCGGCGACCCGATCATGTGGCAGAACCTGTTCTGGTTCTACTCCCACCCCGCGGTCTACATCATGATCCTGCCCGCCATGGGCTTGGTCTCCGAGATCATTCCGCGCTTCTCCCACCGGCCCATCTTCGGCTACAAGGCGATCGCCCTGTCCACGGTGGCCATTGCCTTCCTGTCCTTCGGCGTATGGGTCCACCACATGTTCACGTCGGGGATCGACCTGAGCGCGCGCCTCCCCTTCATGATCATCACCCTGGTCATCGCGGTGCCGAGCGGGATCAAGGTCTTCAACTGGATCATGACGATGTGGGGCGGGGCGATCGAGCTCAAGACGCCCATGCTCTTCGCGATCGGCTTCGTCGGCATGTTCGTCATCGGCGGCATCACGGGCGTGTTCCAGGCGCCCATCCCCGTGGACTACGAGCTCCACGACACGTACTGGGTCGTGGGCCACATCCACTACGTCCTGTTCGGCGGCACGATCATGGGCGTGCTCGCCGGGATCTACTACTACTATCCGCGGATGTCGCGGCACATGTACAGCGAGCGCCTCGGCCGCTGGCACTTCGCCCTCACGATGGTCGGGATGAACCTCGTGTTCTTCTCGATGCTCTTCCTCGGCCTCGAGGGCATGCCTCGGCGCGTCTACGACTACCCGGCCCAGTACTGGACCCTGAACTGGCTGGCGACCGTGGGCGCGTACATCCTCGGCGCGGGCCAGGCCATCTTCGCCGCGAACCTGGTCTGGAGCTACTTCCGCGGGCCCCTGTCCCACCCGGACCCGTGGGGCGGCGTCCCCATGACCGGGATGGAGTTCGGCGCCCCCGCCCCGCTCCTGCCGGAGTGGTACGAGAAGGAGCAGGCCGCCCTGGCGGCGGAGGCCGCGAGGGCCGGACCGGGAGCCGCGATGGCGGCGGACGGCGGGATGCCCGTCACGGAAGCGGAGCCGCTTCGAGGCTCCTGAGGATTTCGTCCGCGAGCCGGGCGGCCGTGTCGTAGTCGCCCGCCTCGAAGGCGGCCCGGGCCTGCTTCAGCGTCTTCCGGATCTCGCTCACGCTGCGGCCCGCGTCGCGGGCCCTCTTCGCGTTCTCCAGGGCCTTCGTCATGCGGTCTAGGGCCTCGGTCCGGGACATCTTCGGCTTCGCGTCGGCCGCGGGCGGTTCCTCCATGATGTGGGCCGCGGGCGCGTCCTTCGGCTCCGGACTCGGGGCCGGTGCGACGGCGGGCGTGGGCGGCGGCACGGCCGCGGGAGGGGCCGGCGGGGGAGGCGGGGGGCGGCTGACAGGCGGTTCCGCGGCGATCTCGATGCCGCTGGCCTCGAGGGCCGCCGCCAGGTACCTCTCCGCCTCGATCAGGCTCTTCTCCTTCTGGGCAAGCTTCTCCCGCTCGGTCGCGAGCCGGGCGAGCTCCCCCT
>JAJYKG010000074.1 GCA_021788795.1 Thermoplasmata archaeon
CATGCAGCCCCAGGGCCACGTCCGGGTCCTCCTGGCGCTCCTGGACGGCCTCGACCCGCAGGCCGCGCTGGACCGGCCGCGCCTCTGCCTCGACGAAGGCGAGCCCGCGGGGACGCTCCTCCTCGAGGAGGGCATCCCGGAGGCGGCCTCGAAGGATCTCGCGGCGCGCGGCCACCGCGTCGAGCGCGTCACGGGGCACGAACGCGCGGTCTTCGGCCGCGGCCAGGTCATCCTTCGCGACCGGGAGACGGGCGTCCTGTGCGGCGGGAGCGACCCGCGCGCGGACGGATGTGCGGTGGGCTTCTAGGCCGCGCCGCGGCCGGGCCGCCGCGCCACCCTCAACTCCCGCTCCCCCGCCGCCGGACCGGGATCGCGTGCGAGCAGGTCGACCGCGGCCTCGACCGAGGCGGGCAGATCGTCCAGGGGATATCCGCGGTCCCGCAGCGCGCGCAGGAGCCGGGCCATCACGGGGACCTCGAGGTTCGCGCGTTCGAGGAGGTCGTCCCGCAGGAGCACCTCGCGGGGAGGACCGTCCGCGACGACCCGGCCGTCGAGCACGACGATCCGGTCCACGAGCCCGGCGAAGTCGTCCACGAGGTGCGTCGTCACGATCATCGTCCTGCGGGTGGCGAACAGCCGCGCGAGGAGCTGGGACCGCGTCCGCATGTCCAGTCCCGTCGTGGGCTCGTCCAGGAGGAGGACCTCCGGCTCCATCGCGAGGACGCCCGCGATCGCGACGCGCTTCTTCTGGCCGTGGCTCAGCCGGTGCGGCGCCCGGTCCCGGAGGTCCGCGATCCCGAGCTCCCGGAGGGCGCGCTCCACGGTCTCGCGGACGCGGTCCTCGGGCCAGCGCAGGTTCTTCGGCCCGAAGGCGACATCGTCCCAGACGCGGGGCATGAAGACTTGGTCGTCCGGATCCTGGAAGACCAAGCCGAGCCGCCGCCGGAGGCGGGGGGCGCTCTCCTTCGTGAGCGCCTCCCCGAAGATCTCGACGCGTCCCGCGAAGGGCATGCGGAACCCCGCGAGGAGCTCGAGGAGCGTGGACTTGCCGGCGCCGTTGCTCCCGACGATCGCGACCCGCTCTCCGTCCCGGACCTCGAGACCGATCCCCTGCAGGGCCGCGACGCCGTCCGGGTACGCGTAGCCGACGCCCTCGAGGCGGAGGGCGATCAGGGGACCACCCCGAGGGACGCCAGGAGGAGCCCGCAGGACGCGGCCAGGGTCGCGGCCAGGAACGCGACGTCCGGGAGGGCGACCGGCCGGCGGCGCTCGAGCGGCAGGTCGCCCGTGTAGTGGCGGCTCAGGAGGGCGCGGTAGAGCGCGCGGGAGCGGCGGTGCGCTCGGACGAGGACCATGCCCGCGGTCTCCGCCGTCCCCCGCAGCGCGTCCCTCGAGAGATGCATTCCGCGGGAGTCGGCGCCGCGGGCCGCGCGGGCCCGCCGCATCCGCACGGCCTCCTCCTGGAAGACGAAGAGGTAGCGGTAGGCGAGCAGGAACACGTTGACGAAGACGCGAGGGAGGTGAAGCCGCCGCAGGGCGCGGGCCATCTCGAAGGAGGGCGTGGACAACACCGCCGCGAAGAGCACGGAACTCGCGGCCAGGATCCGCAGGAACAGGACCGCGAAGGCCTCGGGGCCGCGGAAGACGCCCACGGAGGTGGCCGCGAACGTGGCGAGGCCGGCGATGGGGGCGTAGCGCAGCGCGAGGGTGCGGAGGGACAGGCCGCTGACGAGGAGCACGGCAAGCCCGAACCCGGCGGCGAGCGCGACGAGACGGAGGTCGGTCAGGAACGCGACCGCCAGGGAGAAGGCGAGGGCCCCGAGGAGCTTGACCACCGGGTCGAGTCTGCGGAAGCGGGACCGCTCCGCGATCTCGTCCGGGTCCTCCCCGAGGAGCTCATGGGCGAGGAGGATCGGGGTGAGGTTTCCTGCCATCGCCGGACCGCCATGCACGCGTCACTCGGAGGACGCCATACGCGGCCGCGAGGGCCAGCCCCAGGCCGAGGATTCCCGCCGCGAAGGTGGCCACGGGGTTGTCCCCGTACCCCAGCAGGCCCGGCCACGCGGACTCGTCCCCCGTGCCGCCGCCCTCGGAAACCGTCTTTTCGAGACCGTCGCCCTTCCCGTACGAGAAGGCGTAGTAGACGGGGATGAAGATCGCGAAGAGGACGACGAGGAGGGCCGCGGCCTTCAGGTACCGCCGGTTCACGCGGGCGCCCCCACCAACCGGACCTTCTTCGCCGCGACGAGGTCTGGGGCGACCCGCTCCAGGTACACGACCACGCCGAAGGTGATGACGCCCTCCCCGATCCCGATGAAGACGTGGTAGAGGGCCATGGAGGGGAAAGCGAGGACCGCGGGGATGCCGTAGGCGCCGCCGCTCAGGGCGTAGCTCGTCCCCAGTTCCGCCGCCGCGGCCAGGGCACCCAGGAAGACGGACAGGAAGGCCGCCAGGAACGCGGCCAGCTTGAGACTCCGGGACCGCAGGAGAGCGTAGACGCCCCCGCCGGCCAGCGCACCGATCACCGCCATGTTGAGCAGGTTGAGACCGAGCGCGAGGACGCCGCCGTCGCCGAAGACGAGGCACTGGATGACCAGGATGACCGTGAGGATGAAGACCGAGGCCGCCGTGCCCAGGAGGATGGCCGCGAGGGCCGCGCCGACGAGATGGCCCGTCGTGCCGCCCACCACGGGGAAGTTCAGCATCTGCGCGACGAAGATCCCCGCCGCGAGGAGGGCCAGGACCGGGACGTACTCCTCGTCGACGTATCGCCCGACCCTGTGGACCGCGAGCGCCACCACGGGGACGGCGAGGATCCAGCCCACGACGAGCACCGCTGGGGCCATGAGGCCGTCAGGGATGTGCACGTTCCACCCGCCCCGGTCGTAGTGTTACGCCAACACCAAGCGTAACACCGAACGAAGAGGGCCTACTTAGGTTTTCCCTACCGACGGTGCCGTGCGCCTCTTTCGACCGCGAGCGGGCGCGGCCGGGTCCCGGCCTACGACGGCGCTTTCCTTTAAAGGGCCCAGGTGTTAGCCGCCGAGTTCCGTCGAAGGTGTCCGATTGACCGACCCCGCCCCGAACCACCCCGCGGCCGCCCCCGCCGGACCGGGCGCCCGCAAGGATCCGGCCCTCCGCCGCGAGATCGCGCTCCGCCATGCCGTCGCCATCTACGTGAGCTCCGTGCTGGGCTCCGGCATCTTCGTCGTGCCCGGGCTCGCCGCGCGCATCGCCGGCCCGGCCTCCATCGTCTCCTGGATCCTGCTGTCCCTCGCCAGCTACCCCTTCGCCTACACCTTCGCGAAGCTGTCCGCGCGGAAGCCCGAGTCCGGCGGCCTGTACGCGTTCGCGCGGGACGGCTTCGGACCCGGCGCCGGCACGGCGACGGCGTGGCTGTTCGTGGCCTGGGATGTCCTCGGCGCCCCCGCGGCGACCGTGGCCGCGGCCTCCTACCTCGCGTACGTGTACCCGCTCTCGCGGCTCGGAATCTTCGTCGTCGCGGCCGCCCTCATGATCGCGGCGTTCGTCGTCAACTACCTGGGCATCCGCTTCAGCGGGCGTGTGCAGCTCGCGACCGTCGCGGCCATCGTCGTGGCCATCGTCGTCGCGGTCCTGGCCGCCGCGCCGACGATCCGGCCCTCCGACTACACACCGTTCCTTCCTAGCGGCGTCGCATCCATCGGGACCGCGGCCGCGCTCATCGTCTGGTCCTTCCTCGGGTACGAGAACACCTCGAACGTCGCGGAGGAGTTCAAGGACCCCCAGCGGGACTTCCACCGCAGCGTCGTCATCAGCGTCCTGCTCATCAGCGGCCTCTACCTCGCGGTCGCCGTCGTGACCGTGGGCACGGGCGCGTACCTCGTGGGCGGAGGCGTCACGCCGTTCGCGGTGATGCTCTCCGACGTCTTCGGGACGTACGGGGGCGCGGTCGTCGCCCTCCTCGCGGTCTTCGTCACCTTCGGGACCGTGAACGCGTACACCGCGGGGATGGCCCGGGTCTACTACGCCGCGGCCCGCGACGGGGTCTTCCCGAGGGCCTTGGCCAAGGTGGACCCCCGGACCGGCGCGCCGCGGAACTCGCTGCTCTTCCTCATCGCCCTCATCCTCCTCAGCCTCGTGGCCTTCTACGTGCTGAACGTGGACATCACGTCCGCGTTCCTGATGACGAGCGGCGCGGCCATCCTTGCCTACATCATCGGCTCCGCGGCGGGGATCCGGCTGCTCCGCGAGACGGGAGCGAGACGGGTGCTCCCCTGGATCTCCCTCGTGGTGTCCGTGGTCCTCCTCCCCTTCATCGGCACGCTGGTCGCGGCGAGCGTCGCCATCGCGGGCCTGGGGCTCCTCGCGAGCTGGGGGCTGTCGCGCCGCGCGAAGCCCGCGGCATGACGGTCTCTGCGGCGTATCCGTGCATACAGTATGTGGCGCCGGGCCTTATACCGCGGCCATGGACGGACGGGAGAGGGAACCGCATGAAGATCGCCATCGTCTCGGACGACGCCCGCACGGTCAGCCAGCATTTCGGCCGCGCCACGCACTACGTGGTGCTGACCATCGAGGACGGGCGCGTGACCGCCCGCGAGGCCCGGGAGAAGCTCGGGCACACCGAAGGCTCACACGAGCCAGGTCATGCCTCCGCCGAGGCCGCGGACCACCCGCACCGGGACATGATCGGGGCCGTGGACGACTGCAAGCTCCTCGTGGCCGGCAGGATGGGGCCGGGCGCGTACGAAGCGATCCGCTCCCGTGGCCTGCAGCCCGTCCTCACCGAGCTGCGCACGATCGACGACGTGGCGGACGCGTACGTCCGCGGGGCGCTCGTGGACCGTCCCGAACGCCTCCACAGGTAGGCCGGCCGAGATCGCCCGCTCGCTCGGTCGGAGCCCGCGGGCCCGGGCCCCCGGGGCGGCCAAGGCTCTCGTCCTCCCCGCCTCCGGGGAAAGTACTTACGGGGCCTCCTTAATGCTCGACCCGCCGTCCACGCGGGCAGGAGATTCCGGCTATGGTCGTCGTTCTCGACGGGCACTCTCTCAAGGCCGAGGATGTCGTGAAGGTCGCCCGGGATGGGGAGCCTATCGCGATCAGCAAAGACGCGGCCGCACGCATCGACAAGTGCCGCGGCCTCCTCGAGCGGAAGATCGCCGCCAAGGAGATCATGTACGGGGTGAACACGGGGATCGGCGAGCTCTCCGAGGTCGTCCTCAACGCGGAGCAGGTGGGGAAGTACCAGCGGTACCTGGTCTACTCCCATGCCGCCGGCGTGGGCGAGCCGATGGCGCAGGAGGACGCGCGGGCAGCCATGCTCTCCCGCCTGAACACGCACTGCTGGGGCCACTCGGGCATCCGCCGCGAGCTCGTGGAGCTCATGGTCGAGATGCTGAACCGCGGCGTGAACCCGGTCATGTGCCAGAAGGGGTCCGTCGGCGCCTGCGGCGACCTCGCTCCGATGGCCCAGATGGCCCTCACGCTCCTGGGCGAAGGAGAGGCGTTCTACCAGGGGAAGCGCATGCCGGGCGCCGAGGCGCTGAAGGCCGCGGGACTCTCGCCCGTCGCCTTCCGCGAGCGGGACGGGCTCGCCGCGATCAACGGCTCCAACGCCATCACCGGCATGGGCTGCATCGAGCTCGTCGATGCGGAGCGGTGGCTCCGCACCCAGGAGGTCGCCCTCGCGATGACGCTCGAGGCGCTCAACGCGAACATGAAGGCGTTCGATGCCCGCGTGCACGAGGTGCGGGGCTACCCGGGCGCCCAGGCGTGCGCGGAGAACATCCGCAAGATCACGGAGGGCTCCGAGCTCCTCAAGCGGCCCGGGAAGAAAGTGCAGGACGCGTACTCCCTGCGGTCGAGCCCGCAGGTCATCGGGGCGGCGAAGGACGCCCTCGCCTGGACGCGGTACATGCTCGAGATCGAACTCAACCACGCCGCGGACAACCCGACGTTCTTCCCGGACGAGGAGCTCGTGCTGACGGGCGCGAACTTCCAGGGCACACCCATGGCCTTCGCCCTCGAGGTCCTGGGCATGGCCGTGACCACGGTCGGCGTGCTCTCGGAGCGGAGGACGAACCGGCTCATGAACCCGCACCTGTCCGTGGGCCTGCCCGCGTTCCTGACGAAGGGGGCCGGCATGTTCTCGGGGCTCATGCTCTCCCAATACACGGCCGGCGCGCTCGTCTCGGAGAACCGCATCCTTGCGGCTCCCGCCGCGACGCTGTCCATCCCAGCGGCAGCGGACCAGGAAGACTTCGTCTCCATGGGCATGACGACGACGATCAAGGCGCGGCAGATCCTCGAGAACTCGTGGTCCATCGTGGCCATCGAGCTCATGGCCGCGGCGCAGGCGTTCGAGTTCCGCGCGCCCGCGAAACCCTCTCCGGGATGCCGGGCGGCGTACGAGGTCATCCGCAAGCACGTGAAGAAGCTCGAGGAGGACCGGCCCATCTACGACGACATCAACCGGCTGACGAAAGCCGCACGGTCGGGAGAGGTGCTGGCGGCGGTGGAGAAGATCGTCGGAGCGCTTCGCTGAGCCGCGTGTGACGGGAGAGTGGGGACGCAGGGATTTGAACCCTGACCGACGGGTTTCTCCCGGGCGGGGAGCGACCCACGCCCGTTCTTGCGAATCATGGGTCCGCGCTCCAGTCAGTCATCACCGGATCAGCAAACCCGTTCGCAATCACGCCCATGACTGGAGCCCGTAATTCTACCAGGCTAAACCACGTCCCCATGGGTCCCGATGCGGACGAGCGGAAGTTTCCGGCCCTACATCTAACTTTGCGTGCGAGGGGCGCCAAGGCGCAGTCTGAGCGGATCGGTCCGAAAGGACGAAAAGCCCAGGAAACGCCTCAGCGCTGGCGCATCTTCTGCTCGCGCTTGCGGCGGCGCATGCGCTTCTTGCGCCACTTCCAGCGCATCTTGCCGCGCTTCTTCCATGCGCGCGAGCTGCGTTTCATGGGATGACGGCGCGCCGTAACCAAGGGCCTCTTAAGTAGTTTTCCGCGACAGGAGGGCACCGTGCCCCCCGACGCCATGCTCGGATTCCCAAGGGATATCGGGAAGGACCGCGTACGTCCCGGGGCCCGCAGGGGCAGGTGGTCCGGACGAAGGCCGCGGAGCTCGTCGTGCGGTGCCTGGAGAACGAGGACGCCCGGTTCGCCTTCGGCATCCCGGGGGAGGAGAACCTCGACCTCATGGACGCGTTCCACGACACCTCCGTGCGGTTCGTGCTGACGCGGCACGAGGAGGCGGCGGCCTTCATGGCCGACGTCCACGGGAGGCTGACCGGGCATGCGGGCGTATGCCTCTCCACCCTCGGCCCCGGGGCCACGAACCTGGTCACCGGGATCGCGGACGCCTTCCTGGACCGAGCCCCGCTCGTCGCCCTCACCGCGCAGGAGCCCCTGTCCCTCGTCCACAAAGAGTCCCACCAGTACGTGGACATCGTGCGCCTCCTCGCGCCCGTGACGAAGTGGAACGCGCGGGTCGAGGAACCCGGCGCGGTCCCCGAGATCCTCCGCAAGGCGTTCAAGATCGCCCAGGCGGAGAAGCCGGGGTCCACGCACGTCGAGCTGCCCGTGGACGTCGCGGAGGCCGCGACGAGGGCGAGGCCCATCCCCTGGGAGCGCACTCGGAGGCCGTCCCCGGACCGGCCCAGCCTGGAGAAGGCGGCGAAGCTGATTGCGAAGGCGCGGCGGCCCATGATCCTCGCGGGCAACGGCGTGATCCGAGGCTACGCCTCGGAGGCCCTGACGCGGTTCGCGGAGCAGTTCCACATCCCCGTGGCCACGACGCCCATGGGGAAGGGGGCGGTCCCCTGGACCTCGCCCATGAGCGTCCTGACGATCGGCCTGCAGGCCTACGACTATGAGAACCTGGGCTTCAACAAGGCCGACCTCGTCCTCTGCGTCGGCTACGACCTCGTCGAGTACGACCCGGTCCACTGGAACCCGCGCGCGACCCAGACGATCGTCCACATCGACTTCACCCCGGCGGAGGTATCCGCGTACTACGTGCCCGAGGTCGAGATCGTCGCGGACATCCGCGAGTCCGTCGACCTCCTGCGCGAGCGATGCGGGCCGCGGCGGGAACCGCCGTGGACGAAGGACCTCCGCGCCTCGGTCCTCGCCCGCCTCGAGATCTGGCGGGAGGGGCGCAGGGGGTTCGCGAAACCGCAGACGATCCTCAAGACCCTGCGCAACGCGATGGCGGCGGACGACCTCCTCCTCTCGGACGTGGGCGCGCACAAGATCTGGGTCGGCCGCTTCTTCCAGACGGAGAAGCCGAACACGGTGCTGACCTCGAACGGCCTGGCGACCATGGGGATCGCCCTCCCCGGCGGGATCGCCGCGAAGCTCACGCGGCCCGACCGGCGCGTCGTCACCCTGAGCGGGGACGGCGGCTTCCTCATGATGGTCCACGAGCTCGAGACCCTCAAGCGGGAGAAGCTCGCCACGGTCAACCTCGTGTGGCGGGACGGCGGCCTGGGGAGCATCCGGTGGAAGCAGACCAACAAGTTCGGCCGCACGTTCGGCGTGGACTTCGGGAACCCCGACCTCGTCCGGCTCGCGGAGGCGTTCGGCGTCCGCGGCTACCGCGTGGAGAAGGCGGGGGACCTGCCGTCCATCCTCGACGAGGCCCTCGCCCGCGACGAGCCCAGCGTGGTCGACATCCCGGTGGACTACAGCGACAACCCCTTCCTGGTCCAGGAGATGGGGCGCATCGTGGCCCGCCAGTGAGGGCCGACGGCCGCGCGGGGTCCCGGAAAAGGGTTATCCCGCGGACGCGGAATCCCCCGCAATGACCCGGACCTCGCGGCTCGAGCGGGCGGTGGAACGGGAGGCGCGCCGCCTGGACGGCAGGATGGCGGTGGCCCTCGCGCCCCTGGACGGCGGCCCGGGCGTGGAGGTCCGCGCCGAGAACCCGGTCCCCCTCGCCTCCGTGTTCAAGCTCGGCGTCCTCACGGAGCTCTTCCGCCGCGTGGACGCGGGGGAGGTCCGGCTGGACGCGCGGTGGACCGTGCGCCCGGAGGACTTGAGCCCCGAGGACGACATCCTGATCTCCCTGGACCCGGGCCTCCGGCCGACCGTCCGCGACCTGGCCGCCCTGATGATCATCGTGAGCGACAACACGGCGACGGACATCCTGTTCAAGCGCCTGGGACTCCGGAGGGTCAACCCGACCCTGCGCGGCCTGGGCCTCCGGTCCACGGACATCTTCTGCCCGGACCGCGAGTGGTACCTCCTCCTGCTCGGATACAGCCCCCGCTACCGCGGCACGGATGCGGCCGCCCACCGGCGTAGGTGGGAGACCCTTGATTCGGACGGGCGGTTCGCGGAGA
>JAJYKG010000075.1 GCA_021788795.1 Thermoplasmata archaeon
GCCATCCGCTTCAGCTCCCGTTGCCGCATCCGGTGCGGCGGTGACTCGATCCGAGCCGGATTGAACTGCTCCTGTGCCCGGGTCGGCTCGGAGACGAACTCACGGCTCCGCGATCGGACCCCGAGAGTGAAGCAGGAACAGCTTCGGTTGTCTCCATTCATCAACACGCTCAAAGGGCTCGACAGGGCACCCTGGGAATGAAGGCCCTCTCCCGACGAACGCCCGGACCGCCAACCCGTACCCGCCTGTCGGCAGGGCGGTTCCCGTCATCGTAGGCGTAGCGCCTGAGAGAGCGGGAGGACGGGCCGCTCCAATCGCCGAATGAGGACGTGAAAAAGTAGAAATACCCACGTCCCGTAGGTCCCGACGGGAGTGGGTTCATGCCTCTCGACCTCGACCTGTCCAAGCTCCGGTTCGGCACGGAGCTCCTGAAGCGCGGCTTCGCGAAGATGCAGAAAGGCGGCGTCATCATGGACGTGACGAACGCCGAGCAGGCCGCGATCGCCGAAGAGGCCGGGGCCGTCGCCGTCATGGCCCTCGAGCGGGTCCCCGCGGACATCCGAGCCGCCGGCGGCGTCGCGCGCATGGCCGATCCGACGAGAATCCAGGAGATCATGGACGCGGTCACGGTCCCCGTGATGGCGAAGTGCCGCATCGGCCACGTGGCTGAGGCCCGTGCCCTGGAGGCCCTCGGCGTCGACATGATCGACGAGTCGGAGGTCCTGACGCCCGCGGACCCCTTCTTCCACGTCAACAAGCGCGAGTTCAGCGTCCCGTTCGTCTGCGGCTGCCGCAACCTGGGCGAAGCCGTCCGCCGGATCTATGAGGGAGCGGCGATGATGCGCACGAAGGGCGAGGCTGGGACGGGCGACATCGTCGAGGCCACGAGGCACGTGTGGATGGTCAACGAGGCCATCACGGAGCTCAAGGGCCGCGACAAAGAGCAGCTCTACGCCATCGCGACCAAGTTCGCCGAGAACTACGGCCGGCTCCTCAAGGAGGTCCGCACGATCGCGGGCGAGGACCTCGAGGTCAAGGAGGCCGACCTCGTCTTCGCGGGCAAGAACCTGGACGAGGTCACCGAGGGGCTCTTCCAGATCCTCACGGAGATCAAGAAGATCCGCCGCCTCCCGGTGGTGAACTTCGCCGCAGGCGGCGTCGCGACGCCGGCGGACGCGGCCCTCATGATGGTCATGGGCATGGACGGCGTCTTCGTGGGCTCGGGCATCTTCAAGTCCGAGGACCCGGAGAAGCGCGGACGCGCGATCGTGGACGCGGTCGCCCACTTCGACGATCCCAACGTCGTGGCCGAGGTCTCTAAAGGGCTCGGCCTGCCGATGAAGGGGACGGACGCGAAGGCCCTCCCGGCCGAGGCGCGCCTCCAGGACCGCGGCTGGTAGCCTTCTCCGCGAGGATGCCCATCAGTTCGGCCAAGCCGTCTCCGGTCAACGCGGAGCCGCGAAGATGGCCCGCCGCGGGGCCGCCCAGGTCCGATTTGTTCTCGAGGACCACGAGGGGCACGTCCGGGAACGTGGCCTCCACCGACGTCAGGAGGCGCCGCTGGTCGTCGAGAGGGAAGCCGCAGGTCTCGCTCGGGTCGAGGAGGAAGAGGACCGCGGTGGCCAGGTACCGCAGCGCCGCGATCGCCTGCCGCTCGATGCGGTTCCGTTTCTCCATGGGCCGGTCGAGGAGCCCGGGCGTGTCGAGGATCTGGAAGCGCTGATAGCCGCGCTCGAAGTGGCCGACGGTCACGCCCTGCGTCGTGAACGGATAGGCCGCGACCTTGGGCTTGCCCGTGGACACCGCGCGGACGAGGGCGCTCTTGCCCACGTTCGGGTAGCCGGCGACCACGATCGTGGGCAGCTCGGGGTCCAGGCTCGGGACCTTGCGGAGGGCGATGCGCGCCTCGACGAGTCCGTCCAGGTCGCCGGCGACCTGGCGCACGACGGGCGAGAGGCGGCCGAACGCCTCCTTCCGGAGCGCGGGCAGCTCCTGGACCGGGGCACGCCCGATCCGCCGCGCGTATTCCCGCGTGAGCTCCTTCGCCTTCCCCGCGGCCCAGTCGACCGCCCCCAGGTGCTTCCGCAGCCGGTCGCGGTCCACCAGGATGTCCACGAGCTCGCGGTAGAACGGCGGCAGGCGGTCCAGGGTGGGGAAGGCTTTCACGTACCCGTGGAGGGTGCTCTCGATCGTATGCCCCGCGGTCTGGACCTTCGCCACCGCGAGGTTCCTCGTGCGCTCGGCCCGGTCGCGCCCCTTCGCGGTGGCCTTCGCGGACCGGCCCAGGGCCTTGTCCAGGAGCTCGGGCGCGCGGAGGATGGACGGCAGGTCGAACACGCGCGAGCCATCCCCGGGAGCGGGATAAGGGTATGGGTCAGGCGCCGCGGATCAGGTCGACCCCAATGAGGAAGAGGCCCGCGAGGATGACGACGCGGTTGACGGCCGCGAGGAAGTTCGCCACGAGGAACAGGTTCCGCTCCAGGCTCTCCCCCTCCTTGTTGAACAGGGAGTAGAGGTAGAGGGGGATCGTGTCGCTCATCAGCGGGATGCTCAAGAGCAGGTAAAGCCCCAGGTACCCCGTCTTCTGCACGAACAGGTCCGCCTTGTCCACGAACCACTTCGCGAACCGCCACCTCTCGGACCACCAACGGATGGTGTCCTCGACGCGCACCCCGAGGAGGAAGATCAGCCACGCCCCGACCGTCTTGCCCGCCGCGAGCGCGAGCGCGATCTCCGCGAGGTAGCCCCACTGCTGGTCCAGGATCGGGGCCACGAGGCTGAGTTCGATCGGGAGGGGCAGGACCACGGCGATGGCGATGGCGTACAGGAAGACGAGCGGGAGGAACACGTAGGGGTTGGCGTAGGCGCCCAGGAGGAAGCTGATGAAGTCGGTCCAGATGTCGGCCAAGCGTCCCGCCGGGCGATGTGGGGGGCATATAATAAGGCCGAGGCACCGATTGTCCTAACTCGAAATGGGATGCAGGCGTCCGTCCGTCGTCAGCAGGACGACGCGGCTGTCCGGGCGCTCCGCCGCGATCCCGTAGCCCATCCGGCCCGCGAGGCGCTCCGCGAACCTCCGCACCGCGGCATGGGAGGGCATGTTGTCCGCCTTGAGCCGCAGGCGGCTCTCCCCGACGAAGCTGTAGCCCTTGCACTCGATGAACATGGGCTTCGCCAGGGCGTCCAGGCGCGCGTAGTCCTCCTCCCAGCCGAGGTTCCAGCCGTCCACGAGGGTGTGGCGGATGACCGTTCGCGTGGGCAGGGTGGGGAGGAGCTCGAGCGTCTCCTGGAGCTTCCGGAACTCGTTGTCGGATTTGGGGGCCATCAGCTCGCGGTAGATGGCCTCGTTGGGCGCCGCGACGGTCACGTAGAGCTGGGTGGGCAGGCGCCCCTCCGCGTGCATGCGCCGCAAGACGCCGGGGGTGGTGCCGTTCGTCACGAGGAACGTCGTCATGTTGCGCCGCTTGAACTCGTCGATCATCTCCCCGAGGCGGCGGTACAGGGTGGGCTCGCCCGTCAGGCTGATGGCCACCTGGTTCGGATGCAGGGCCTCGTCGAGCCGCTCCTTGGAGACCTTCGGGTGGCCTCCGTAGCCGCTCAGGAGTTCGCGCTGCGCGCGGAGGGATTCCTCGACGATGAACGACGGGTCGTCGGAATCGACGAGGGAGTCGGACCCCCACTCCTGGGTCCGCCAGCAGAACATGCAGCCCAGGTTGCACGCATCCACGGTGGGCGTCATCTGGAGGCAACGGGCGCTGTCGATCCCGTAGAAGGTCTGTTTGTAGCATCCCACGCCCTTCGTCAGGCTGGCCTTCGTCCAGTGGCAGAGCTTGACGCCGCTGTGGCCGCCGACGATCCGGTAGCCCTGGCGCTCCAGGACCTCCCTGCGCTCGGGATCCATCGCGGACCCGATGAGGGGGCCGGCTAAAAGCCCTTTGGCCATTTCGGGTGACCGAAACATGTCCCGCCCTCACTTCCGGACCGGCTTGCGGAGCGAGAGGAGGTCGATGTCCCCCTTCCGGAACGAGACGGTCCGGAAGACGGGGTCCTTGGCGATGACCGCGTCGAGAGACTTCAGGGCGGGATCGAAGCCGAGGTCGTGCAGCTTGTACGTGGCCCCCTCGTGGTTGAACGTCCCCGCGATGTTCGTGGCCAGGACGGCGTCGATCCGCTCCCGGTCCACGCCCGCCACGCCGCGGAAGGCCCACCATGGGTCGAAGTGCACGACGGCCTCGAAGTCCTTCACCGGGACGGTCGTGAGGGGCTCGAGCGCGGAGCTCGGCTCCGTGGCGATGAGGACGCCTGATCGGAGCTCCGGCGAGCCCCGCAGGACCCTCGGGGCCACGGCCATGCCATCGACGACCGTGAACACGATGGACCAGGTGCTGTCCACGAAGGGGAACACGTACTTCGTCACGATTTCCGCGTCCGCCATCCGAAGCCGTAGCCCGACCAAGCGCCGCTGGGTCTCCAGCGGCTCAGCCTTCACCCGATCCCTCCTCGTCGTAGCTCGCGAGGCCCGATGGCTCCGGCTGGCGCCCCTTCCGGGCGATCTCGACCGCGCCGGCCTTCTCCAGGAGGTGCTTCACGGCATGGCTGTCCTCCGCCTCGTCCAAGAGGAAGGCGGCCTCCTTCTCGTCCAGCCCGAGGACCGCGGTCATCTGGACCCGGAAGTCCTCGTCCCCTGCGAAGAGCGCCCGGAACGGCGGAAGGGTCTCGTCCAGGGCGACCGCGGCCGAGGTGTGCAGGTGGGCCCCGAGCTTCTTGGCCAGGGAGTTTCGTGCCGCCCGGAGGCTCCGGGAGCGGGACATCTGGAGGAGGTACTGGGGGAAGCCCAGCTGCCCGCCGCGCGCACGGTCGTGCCGCGCCACGGCGACCCCCATGGACATCATCTCCCGCGCGAAGGACCAGAGGCCGTAGTCCTGGCGGCGCCGCACCCGGCCCAGGTAGACGTCCGCGCGGCTCAGGCGCTCGAGGCCGCGGTCGCGGTCCGCCGGGGTCGTGAACTCGTACGGGAGGTTGTGGTCCACCCAGAGGATGAGGTCCTCCGGGGACTCGTCCAGGTTGAGGACGGAATCCCGCGCGCGGCGCGCGTCCCCGGAGCGGAAGATCTCCTCGAGCGCTGCGAAGATGGTCTGCTCCCGGTCACGGTAGCCCAGGGACGTGGTGGCCTCTCCGCCCAGCTGCTTGTTCCCGATGGCGATGGACTCCAAGTCGTTGATCGCGGAGCGCAGGTCTCCCTGGGAGCGCTCGACGATGAACTCGAGGACGTCATCCTGGATCCCGACGCCCTCCTTGGTGCAGATGCCGCGAAGTAGACTTTTCATGGCGGCCCGGTTAATGGCTTGGAATTTAATGGTCCGACATAGACGCCTCAGGGAGGACGACCGCCGGGTGAGGGCGTAGTAGTCGTTCGCGATGAGGATGACGGGCTGCCGGGTCTCCTGGATCAGGTGGACGATGGCGGCGATGCCCCCTTTGTCCTCCCGGCCGAACACGTTGTCCGCCTCGTCCAGGACGATCAGCTTGCGGCCCCCCTGGTCGGTCCGCAGGAACTCCCCCGTGGTGGAGAACGTCTGCAGGACGGAGCCGCGGGTCGCGACCCGCTCGATCGCGTCCGCGTTGCGGCTGTCCGAGGCGTTCATCTCGATCAGGGTCCAGCCCATCTCCCTCGCCAGGGCAAGGGCCGCACTCGTCTTCCCGATGCCCGGGTCCCCCTGGAGGATGACCGCCTTCCGGTCGGGCCGTCCGCGCACCCACGCGTTCGCCCACTTCCGGAGATCCGAGACCGCCGCGGGATTCCCGACGACGTCGTCCAGGGTCGCCGGCCGGTACTTCTCCGCCCAACCCGCCATGCCGTCCGAACGCATCGGTCTTCCTCCACTTAACCCTTCCAGCGGGCCGCGCGAATGGCGCTCGGATGCGTCGCTCGCTCTCCAGCCTCGCGTCGCGAGGGAAGCTGCTCCCGACGGGGCCAAAACAGCCAGTCGTTGTGAGACGTAACGAAAGTATAGCTGTACGCAGACCTGGGTAACTATTATATGTCGTAACTATACCGACGGTCTGCAGTACACTCTTGTACATCGCTGGCAGCCGCGGGTCCTCACTCGGTCCGTGCCGCGATGCATGCTCCGCCCGGACGGCCGCAGACACGCAGTCGCGCCGCCGGACGCGGGCACCTGGCCCAGTCCGAAGCGCCTGCTCACGAATGTACGTAACAGTACACCGTGGTTTTGTCAACACGGGCTTCCATTTACGTTCGGTAGACCGAATGTAAACGTAACGGAATGCCGGAAGTGGGCCATTTCTCCCTGGTTTTGCCACCAAGACATGGGATCTTCCTCGAGCCGCCTCCATGGGAGCACTCAGGGCACGGTGGAACCGGGGCTTCCCGAAGGAGGGGACCCGGTGTCGCGGGGGCCGGGACCCTGCGGATGGATCGGAGACCACCCCGAGCTGCCGCGGCGGGGCTGTCGGTGTTGCAGTTGTTCGACCATAACAAACCCGCCACCGGCGGCAGGAAACCGAACCGCAACTCCGCCGTCTCCCGCGGAGCCCGACAAGGCCCAGTCCTCGGACCGGGGCGCGTCCGTGTCATTCCGAGGCGTAGCACGGTCCGTCACAGCGGCTCGGTGTAGTCCTCGAGTTTGAGCTGCGGCGCCTCGGCCTTCCGCTGGTCCGGCCGCCGGATCCGACGCTGCATCTCGGACTGGACGCGGTTGAACGTCTCCATCTCGATGAGCGCCTCATGCCGGCCCCGCTTGATGCCGCCGTTCAGCCGCGCGAGGCCGCAATACACCGGGTTGCTCAGGATGTTCGCGATCGTCTGGCTGGCCCAGGCGCGACCCGTCTTCGTCCGGAAGCCCTCCCGGTTCAGCTCCTGGCAGATCTTCGCGATGCCCTTGCCCTCGAGGTACCGCCGGAAGATGATCGAGACCACGCGGGCCTCCTCCGGCCGCACCTGGAGGGCGCCGTTGACGTAGTCGTAGCCGTAAGGGCTGGCGTACGCGAGGAAGGAGCTCGTCTTCTTCGCCGCGGCGCTCAGCGCCTCCGCGCTCTGCTGGCCGCGGGCGCGCCGGACCACCTCGCGCTCGTTGAGGTTCCGCTCGACGCACAACCGCCGCAGGGCCTCCTCCTCGTCCTGGGCCCCGTAATGCTGGAGCAGCTCGCGCGTGGAACCGAAACGCATGTAGACCTCCCAGAACAGGAGGGCGTCTGCGGGCGCGGAGTCCGCGCAGTGCTTGCACAGCAGGACCTTCTCGCGGCGGATCGTCGGGTCGCCGCGGGGGTTCGCGTCCACCTCGTGGTTGGTGAGGTTCTTCGCGGTCCAGCAGCGCTGGCAGCGGCCCTCGGGCATGGTCAGGCCTCCAGCTGGGTCGGCGGCTCGTGGGCCGTGGCGAAGGGCGCGCGCGCCCGGAGGGCCTGCTGGACCTGGTTGAACAGGTCGACGGAAACGATGGGCTCGTGCTCCGCCTTCCGCTCGAACCGGTCCCACCGGAGGTGGCCGGCGTAGACCGGGTTGTGCAGGATGCGGTAGATCTTGACCGAGGTCCAGGACGCCCCGCGTTTGGTGACGATATGCTCGTCGTTGAGCTCGCTGGCGATCTCTTCCATCGTCTTTCCGGCCTGCGCCCTCTCGAAGATATCCCTCACGATGACCGCCTCACGGTCGTTGATTCGAAGGGCACCCTCGGAAACCTCGTAGCCGAGGGGCGCAGGGAAACCGAGGACGCCCGGACCGGTCTTCGCCTTCTGCGACATCCCGATGTAGACGCGCTCGCCGATCTGCTCGGACTCGAGCTGGGCGATGCGCTGGATGATGTCCATCACGAACCGTCCCATGGCGGTCGTCGTGTCCAGGGATTCGGTGGCCGAGACGAAGTCCTTCTCCGCCGCGCCCAGGGACTCCATCATCTCCATGAAGTTCCGGGAGTTGCGGTGGATCCGGTCCATCTTCAGGACGAGGATCGTGTCCCAGGCGTCCCGTTCCTCCATCATCTTCTGGTAGGCGGGGCGGCGGATGTTCCGACCGGAGTGGCCGTCATCGCGGTAGATCCCGGCGACCTCCCACCCGCGCGCTTGGCAGTAAGCGCGCAGCCGCTCCTCCTGGGCGGCCAGGGAGAAGCCTTCCTTGGCCTGGTCCTCAGTGGATACTCTCGTGTAGATAGCAACGCGTACCACTGAGTGCACCCATCCCGTGCATGTGAGAATGAGACTTTGAGTAAAAAAGCCTGACGGTCCGTCTGACTTGACCTCAGGCGTGTCAGACACGTCCGAGTCTGGCCCCCGGGCGAGACGGGCTGATTCTTATTCAAATGGGCTTATGGAACCGAAGCGCCGCCCGGTCCGCCGGTCGGAGCCTGCGAACGCCGTGCTATGTAATGGCACGATAAACCCGCGTCTATGTCACGCCGCGGAATATATTCCCGGACACGCGTCCGGCTATATGATTTCATGTGCCAGCTATCCAGCGTCATCCGGAATTATAACCGCTGGAATATATTACTCGGTTACCGCCTGGTCTTCCGCGACCGGAGCTCGTCCAGCACTTCCTTCGCGCGGTCCATCCGCACCTTCCGCTCCTTGACGAGGACCGCGGCCACTTGGTCGACCTCCTCGCCCGCCGCCCCGACGGTCGCGGCGATGTTGCGCGCATGGAGAGACATGTGTCCCCGCTGAATGCCTTCGGTGGCGAGGGCGCGGAGAGCGGCGAAGTTCTGGGCCAGGCCGACGGACGCGATGACCTCGGCGAGCTCGGCCGCGGTCTTGACCCCCAGGAGCTTGACGTTGGCCTTCGCGGTGGGGTGCACCGCGGTGGCGCCGCCGATGAGGCCCACGGGCATGGGCATCTCGATGGTCCCCACCAGGTCGCCGTGGGCGTCCTTCTCCCAGGTGGTCAGGGAGCGGTAGCCGCCGGACTTCCACGCGGCGTAGGAGTGGGCCCCGGCCTCGATCGCTCGCCAGTCGTTGCCCGTGGCGACCACGACGGCGTCCACCCCGTTCATGATGCCCTTGTTGTGCGTCGCGCAGCGGAACGGGTCGGCGTCCGCGAAGGCGTAGGCCTGGACGATGCCGTCCACGACTTCCTCGCCCGGGATCGCCTCCGTCTTGATCGCGTCCTTCGTGAAGACGGCGCGGGCGCGGGCGAGGCGCTTCACGGCCAGGT
>JAJYKG010000076.1 GCA_021788795.1 Thermoplasmata archaeon
TGCCGGGCCGTGGCCCTCAGCGTGATCATCCCCGTCTCCGGGTACGAGTGCGTCTTCGCGGACCCGTGAGTCCCGCGGACGGCGTACGTAACCGCGCGCCGCGATTCGGGCGCCTATGGTCCTTCTTTCGGCGGGCTCTCAGGCCGCCGCTCGAGCCTCGCCTCAAGTTCCTCGATGCGGGCCGCGGCCTCCTTCAGCTCGCCCCAGAGGATGTGGTGACGCCGGGCCGCGCGGTACTCCCGCAGGGCTTCGGGATCCGCGGGCTCCGCCTCGCCGTCCGTGGAGAGGACGTTCTTCACGTAGAACTCGCGGTCCAGCTCGGGCAGGGCGGACACGCGGCGGAGGAGGTTCGCCGGATAGTCGGGCTTGAGCGTCGACGCGGCGCGAAGGGCCATCATGATCGCGTACTCCGCGCAGCAGTTCATGTCGCCCAGGGGCGGCTTGTGGTCCCCGTGGGCCTTGCGATGCGCCTCCACGAGCATGTCCCACACTTGGTCATATTCCTCGGGAACGGCCATGGATCTCGCCGCAGAACACAACCGCGGCGCCCCTATCAAGCTGCGGGGTGGGGCCTACGCCTGCCGCTGGCGGTCCTCGGGTGTGTAGGGCGATTCGAGCGTGCCGTCCTCGCGCATCTCGCGGTGCTCCTTCTCCTTCTTGAGCCACGCGAGGAGGCGCGAGGCCGCGCCGAAGGGGCGGAACTCGACGATGACCTTGCCGTGCTCCTTGTCCTCGGCGTGGAGGAGGACCCGTCGCTTCTTGGGCACGACGTGCGTGGCCTCCTCGAAGGGGATCTCGTGGTACCGTTTGCCCTTCTTCCCGCCCGGCAGGTCGAGCCACGCGTCGTCGAGGAGGAGGATGCGCTGCCGGGTCTGCCACGCCCACCCGTGACGCCGCTCCACGAGGGGTCGCTTCGCGACGAGGCCGCCCGTGTAGATCTCGTAGTGCAGGGCGCGGAAGCCGATGACCTGGTCCTTGCCCGTGAGCACGGGCTCGTTCGCCGCCGTCATGACGACGCCCACCTCGCCGACCTGGTCGATCTTCATCGTGCCCAGGTCGCGTCAACCCCTGGATGCGCATAAGCTTAACGAGGGACGAACCGGCCGACGCCGCAGGCCGTCCGTCGTCCGAGCCGAACGGTTCGTTACCGCAGGTCCCCGAGTTGCCGGAGGATCCCTTGCATGTCGAACTCGTCCCACTCTTCGAGGACCTTGCCATCGCGGACGACGGAGATGTCGATGAACGGGATGGCGACCCGCCGTCCCGTCGGCGGGATTCCCCCGTACGGGCCCGTGGGGGGTCAGTACATGGTCACCCGGGTCGCGACCCGGTCCCCTTCCGCGATCTGGTCCTCGACCACGGACTCGATGCCCGTGAAGGCCGCGAAGAAGGGCATCTCGTCGGCCTGCCGCCCGCGCGGCCCGCTCACGCTGTATGGCTACTCGGAGAACTCGTCCAGGCCGATTCGAGGGTTGATCTCGCCCGCCACGTTCGCCGCCATGGCCTTCGCGACGTCGGCGGGTTCGCGGGTGTGGCCGAGCATCCACATCAGCTTCACGTAGGCCACCTCGGGGAGCATGTCCTCGCCGCTGATCACGCCCGCGCGGATCAGGTCGCGGCCCGTGTCGTAGACGCGGAGGGAGACGCGGCCCTGCAGGGTCTGCGTCGTCATCACGACCGGGACGCCGTCGCGCGTCGCGCGGTGGATCGCGGGGATGAGGTCGTGGGCCGTGTGCCCGAGCCCGGTGCCGGCGAGGACGATCCCGTGGGCGCCCCTCAGGCAGTTCTCCAGGACCGCGGGCGTCATCCCCGGGTAGAAGTGCACCAGGGCGACGTCCAGGTCGAGCCGGTCGTCGACCTTCACGGGTCCCTTGGACCGCGGCTGGACGGGCTCCGTGAGCTCGACCG
Source organism: Thermoplasmata archaeon (assembly GCA_021788795.1). Classification (GTDB taxonomy): domain Archaea; phylum Thermoplasmatota; class Thermoplasmata; order RBG-16-68-12; family RBG-16-68-12; genus RBG-16-68-12. The sequence continues at coordinate 1,909 of JAJYKG010000076.1, forward strand.
GCCCCTCCGGCCGCACCGTGCCCAGGGGCGTCGCGTTCATGGCGCGGAAGGCGTCGCGGCGGGAGGAGTGCATCTTGCGGACCTTCGTGCCGCGGTGGATCCAGTCGAAGGAGTCGGAGGTCTCGGCGTGCATCACGCCGACGACCTCGCCCAGGTCCGCGGTGGCGACGCGGACGCCGCACAGGAGGTTCGAGGCCGCGTCCGAGGACGGCCGGTCCGAGGAGCGCTGGGAGCCGACGACGACCACAGGGCCGGTCAGGTCCCGCAGCATGAATGACAGCGCCGCGGTCGTGAAGTGCAGGGTGTCCGTGCCATGGGGGATGAGGACGCCGCTCGCCCCGGCGTTGAGCTCGGCGGCGGCCTCGCGGGCGAGGCGTTGCCAGTTCTCCGGCTTCATGTCCTCGCTGTAGATGCTGTAGACGACCTTCGCGCGGATGTTCGCCACGTCCAGGAGCTCCGGGACGCTGAACACGAGCTCCTCCGCGGTGACCGCGGGGTGGACGGCCCCCGTGCGGTAGTCGACGTACGAGGCGATCGTCCCGCCGGTCCCCAGGACCGCGATCGTGGGCCGGTCCTTCGCGGCGGGCGGCAGCGTGCGGGCGGCCTTGCGGGGCGCGGGCCTTGCGGTGACGTCGACGGCCTCCACGTCCTCCGCCGCGATCCCGAGGTTGTATCCGCTGCCCAGCTTGATTGTGAGGATGTCCTCCCCGCTGAAGGAGGTGTGGGGCATGAGCACGCCCTCGTACGTCTCCCCGCGGGCCTTCACGCGGAGCGAGTCGCCCTGGGCGGCCTTTGCCTTCTCGAGGAGGGCGCGGATCTTGGGCGGGTAGTCCATCGGGGTACGGAACGGGGCCAGCGGATAAGGGCTTTTGGGCCGAGGGCGTTGCCGGTGCCGATGCCGGGCACGGCGCGCGAGGTCCTCAACGAGCTGAGGTGGCGCGAGGGGGACCATCTCGGGGAAGCGACGCTCTGGTACCGCGACCGCGGTGCGGCGTCGGGCCTCCGTGTCATTCCCGGCGCGGACATCGTGGACTTGGAGCGGCGCTACTTCACGTCGCGGACCGCGGGCCGCCTCCCCTACTACAAGATCGAGCGGATCGAGCGGCGCGGCACGGTGCTCTTCGAGCGCCCTGGGGCGTGACGGTGCGTTCAGGTCTTGTCGATCTTCGCGCCGGCGAGGACGCCCTGGCTCCGGAACCAGGTCGTGAGGAGCCCGTACAGCTCGTCGAACTGCTTCCTCACCCGGTGCGCGCCGATCGCGCCGCCGGCCCAGCCCGAGTTCGCCTGGAACAGGCGCAGGGTGGCCCCCTGGCCTCCTGGGTAGATCTCGAAGTCGACGGCGTAGTACTGCGCGAGCGCCCCGAGGGCGAGGTTCGCGCCCCGGCTGCCCTTCTCCGCCTTCCCCTTGGTCGCGCTCGCCCAGCCCACCCGGAACTTGTGGGCGGCGAAGGCGGCCTGGACGAGGTTCTGGACGTTCTGGACCGATCCCACCACGGCGATGTCGGCGTAGTTGGTCATGGCATCCCTCGAGCTGGGAAGGCCCCTCCGGGCGGATGGTCTTTTCGCCTCCAAGTCAACCTGGTTTGAGGTTGTTTTCCGCGGCGAGCTTTTTCCTTCCGGACGGGCTTCCGGTCCATGGTCCCCATGCCGGCGTTCCCCGACGAGGTCCTCACGAAGACGAAGAGGGGCGAGACCGAGGTCCGCTCCCTGATCGACCGCGGCCGCTACGTGCGGTACAACTATCTCCACCCCGACACGGGCGAGCCCATGGAGGGCGGCAAGGTGAAGCTCGTCCTCCTCTCCGAGAGGCGCAAGACGGAGGAGTTCTTCATCATCCCCACGAAGTCGAAGCGCGACCTCCTGCTGCCCGCCGCGGAGAAAGGCGCGCGCAAGGTCTGGGACGGGCAGAAAGCGGTCGACCTGTGACGCCTCGCCCCGCGCGCCACGCATGAGTTCAGTGCCCGGCGGGGGGCGCGAGCTTGTCGAGGGTCGTGTGCCGCACCGCGAGCCCCAGGAGAACGGACGCGTCCGCGGCGAACTCCTCGAGGTCATGGGCCGCGGCCTGGAGGATCTGCCGCTCCTCCTCGTTCATCTCCCATTCCTCGACCCGCAGGATGCTCCCGTTGCTGACCACCACGGGGACGGAGAGGGCGATGTCCTGGATGCCGTACTCGCCCTGGAGGACGACCGAGGCCGGAACCGTGGACAGCGTGCGGGACATGAGGGCGTGGAGGAGGCTCGCCGTGGCCCCCGCGGGCCCGAAGGCGGTGCCGCCCTTGCCCGCGATGACCTTCGCGCTGATCCCCTTGAGTTCCTCGAGGAACTTCGCCCGCTCCTCGGAGGAGAAGGTCACGGGCCTCCCGCGGACCTTCACGCCGCTGAAGAGGGGCACGGCCCGCTCCCCGTGCTCCCCGAGGACCACCGCCTCGACCTCGGAGGGATGCACGCCGAACCGGTCCGCGAGGAGGCAGCGCAGGCGGACGGAGTCCAGCAGGCCGCCGGACCCGAGGACCCGTTCCCGCGGCAGGCCCGAGGCCGACCACGCGATCGTCGTGATTACGTCGACGGGGTTCGTGAGGACGACCAGGGTGGTCTTCGGCGCCGCCGCGACGATCTGCCGGCTCAGGTCCCGCGCCAGCGGCGCGTTCGCGTGGAGGAGGTCCAGCCGTGTCATGCCGGGGCTTCGGCCCTTCCCCGCGACAAGGAGGACGATGTTGGCGTCGACGAGGTCGGCCATCTTCCCTGGGCGGACGACCGTGTCCGAGCGCTCCGCGATGCCCGTGCGGATATCCTCGGCTTGGGCCCAGGCCAGTTCCTCGACGACATCGACGAGGACGAGCTCGTCCCAGATCCCGTCTCGGGCGAGCGCGAAGGCGATTTCACCCCCGAGCTTGCCGACGCCCACGATGCCCACTTTCATCCCGATCGCCGGGGCTCGCTACGCGGATGGGGGTTGATAAGGCCTGTTGCGGTATTGTTCGGTCCGACTATACTGCCGTCAAGGTGGGAGGAGCTCGTATGAAATGCGGTCCGTCTCCTTGCCCTTGGAGCGCTTCTCCAGAATGTGCACGCGGCCGATCTCCCGCGTGTTCTTCAGGTGCGTCCCGCCGCAGGGGCAGTAGTCCGCCTTGCCCACCTCGATGATCCGCAGGCGGCGGATGCTCTGGGGGATGAGGTCCAGCAGCGCGCGGTCCTCGACGCGGTTCGCGACGGCCACGCGGTCCTCCTCGAAGATGCGCACCTCCATGGCCGCGTCCGCGACCGCGTTGCACTCGTCCTCGATCCGCTTCAGGTCCTCCGGCGTGAAGTTCGCCGGCTGGAAGTCCACGCGGCTGAAGTCCGCGTGGACCTGGTTGCCCGCCGTGCGCGCGCCCCAGATGCGGTAGACGAGGCCGGACATCACGTGCTGCGAGGTGTGCATCCGCATGTGCTTGTAGCGCCGGTCCCAGTCGATCACACCGTGGACGTCGTCGCCGGGCGGCATGCGGTCCACCTGGTGCTTGACCACGCCCTTCTCCTTCGTCACCCGCAGGACCTTCGCCTCGCCGCCGGCCCACCGAAGGACGCCGTGGTCGTCCGGCTGGCCGCCCCCCTCCGCGTAGAACGCAGTCTGGTCCAGCGCCACGTAATCGGGGCCGCGCTCCACGACCTTCGCGTCGAACTCGCGGAGGTAACACGGGTCCGGCTCCTGTCCCTTCCGTTCCTCCATGTACAGGACTCGGGTGGGCGCCGTCACGGGACGCCGAAGGCAGGACGGGGGCATAAAGGGTGCGGGCTCAGCCGGGCGCGGCGGCCGCCCGCTCCGGCAGCGTTCGGCCGTACAGCCCGTACAGGAGGGCGAGGGACACGCACGTCATCACGATGGCGAAGGTGAAGACCCCCGGGGCGTCCGTCGCCGAGAACACGACGCCACCGAGGAACGGGCCGCAGCTCCACATGGTCGAGTTGATCAGGGAGAAGAAGCCCAAATACTCCGCCCTCCGCCCGCTCGGCGCCTGGCGCACGACCCAACTCAGCATGGCCGGGCTCATGAGCGCGAACCCGACCTGGTAGACGACCCGGGCGGGGACGAGCTCAGGCCACGTGCCCGCGATGAGGAATAGGAGCAGGCCCGCCGCCGCGATCGCGGTGCCGTACAGGAGGCCGCGGATCTCGCCGATCCGGTCCACCCGGCGGCCCAAGGGCAGGGACACCGCGGCGCTCGTCGCGAAGCCCGCGAAGGCCACGAGGCTCACCTCGAAGTCGTTGGCCCCGAGGACGTGGGCGTAGTACGCGTAGAACGCGGCGACCGCGCCGGTCCCCAGGGTCCGCACGGACGCGGCGACGGAGAACACCGCGATGTCCTTCATCTCCCGGAGGGGGCGGCGGGGCGGCGCGGGCTCGATGTGTCCCTCCTGGAAGAGGAAGACCACGAGGACGATGGTCCCGCACATGAGGACGCCGACGAGGTAGAAGAGCGCCTCGAGGCCGAAGACGCCGACCACGGCCCCGGCGATGAGGATGCCCACCATGGTGCCCATGGCGCCGGAGGCGGCGAGGAAGCCGTAGCCCCAGCCCCGCTCCCCGCGCCGCGTGATGTCCGCCACGGACGCGTTCAGGGCGGGCGAGCCGACCGCGAGGAGCGTTTCCGCGACGACGAAGACGAGGCCCGCGACCCAGAACGACCCGATCCAGGGGATGACCACAAAGAACGGCAGGGAGGCCGCCTCCGCGAACAGGAGGAAGGGGCGCCGCTTGCCCACGCGGTCCGACCACCGGCCCGCCGCCGGGCCCGTGAGGCTCGCCACAACGTACGCCGCGGAGAAGATGGCCAGGGCCTGAGGCACGCTCGCCCCGCGGCCGACGAGGAAGAGGACGAGGTACACGGAGAACAGGCCGGACCGGTTGCTCGCGAGGAGCTGGTACAGGGCCAGCGCGAGCAGGGAGCGTCGGTCCGTGTCTCTCACCACCTGGGCCGGGTGCCGCGGTCCGCGCAGTCGATGCAGGACACCGTAATAGCCTTTCAGGCCCCGGGCAACGGCCCCTCCGGCCCGCGGCGCGCCGGCGAGGGACGCAAGCCTCTAAGGGGAACCGCCGCCCTCGCGTCGCCGTGTCCGCGTCCCCGCCCCCTCCCGCCGCGGGATCCGCGCGGCCGATCGTCGTGGACCTGGTCCGTGCCTACGAGGGCCTTCTCCTGGGCGTCGTCCTGGTCCTGGTGGCCCTGGTCGCGTCGGGCGGGCCCCTCGGCCCCGCGGAGTTCGCAGCCCTCCTGGTCGTGCCCGCGGTCGGCATGGTCTTCACGATGCGCCGCGGCGCGCCGCGGGAGGTCTTCCGCATCCGGGTCACGGGAGCTCTCCTGGGCTGGGCCCTGGCCTGGGTCCTCTTCCCCGCCCTCTTCGAGGTGGCCTACGCGGCCCGCACGGCCGCGGGCGGGGAGACCGTGGTGTTCACGATCCTCGCCCTCCTGGACGGCATCGTCCTCGGCCTCGTCCTCGCGCTCGTGGACCGGATTGGGAGCCGCCGGCGGTCCCGGAAGGCCGCGGGCGGCGGGTGACCCTCCTTTCTCGCGGGCCTCGAGGAAGGCTGATAGGGGGAGGCGCGCATCCCCACGCATGGTCGCCCGGCCCGACTCCCCGAAGACGTCCTACGCCCCCTTGCCTGTGTTCCGCGCGCGCGGTCCGCCGCGAGAGGTCGGCGAGCAGCTCGGGGAGCGGTTCGCCAAGGAGGCGGCGCGGGCCGTCGAGATCTTCCGCAAGGAGCTCACGTGGGAGAAGGGCGCGACCTTCGACGGCGCGAGGCGCTACGGCCGCAAGATCCTCCCCCGCATCGAGGCCTGGTACCCGGACTTCGTCGAGGAGATGCGCGGGTACGCGAAAGGGAGCGCCATCCCCTTCGACACGCTCCTGGCGCAGTGGTCCGGGCACAGCCCCTCCGCGGGGCTCAAGGGCTGCACGGACGTCGCCGTGGGCCCGGAGCAGACCGCGGACGGTAGCGTCCTCGCGGCCCACAACGAGGACTACACGCCCGACTACGACGGCTTGGTCGCGCCGGTCCGCGTGGCCGTGGACGGCAAGCCGGAGTTCTTCGCGATGTCCTACCAGGGGCTCTTCCCGACGATCGGCCTGAACGAGCTCGGCATCAGCCTCACCGGGAACGCGGTGAGCCCCAACGACGTCCGGGTGGGCATCCCCAAGATGTTCGCGCCGCGGCGGGTCCTCGAGGCGCGGACGCTCAAGGAGGCCCTCGAGTGGGCGATGCCCGCGGGCCGCTCCTCGAGCTTCAACAACATCGTCTGCTCGCGGGAGGGCGAGCTCTACTCCCTGGAGGGCTCCGCCACGGACTTCGAGGCCCTGTACGGGGCGGGCGGATGGCTCGTCCACACGAACCACTACGTCGGGGCGAAGATGCTCCGGTACGAGGCCGACCCGCACGCGAAGTTCTGCTCGATTCTGCGGTACAACCGCGCGCGGAAGCTCCTTGACCCGTCCCTGGGCCGCGTGACCCCGGAGACGATCATGGCAATCCAGCGGGACCACCTCTCCCGCCCCGACTCCATCTGCCGCCACGAGAACCCCGCGGACCCGGAGGCGGACCGCGTGAAGACCCTCTTCGGCTCTGTGCTCAACCTCACGAAGGGCGAGGCCTACATCAGCGGGTCGACGCCGTGCGCGACGGAGTACCGCGTCTTCCGGTTCGGCGGCTGAGGCCGCTCACTTCCCCAGCACGGACCGCGCGATCACGAGCCGCTGGACCTCGGACGTCCCCTCGTAGATCTCCGTGACCCGCTGGTCCCGGTAGAGCTTCTCGACGACGTAGTCCTTGACGAAACCGTAGCCGCCGTGGATCTGGACCGCGGCGTCGACCGCGCGGTGCGCCGCCTCGGAGGCGAACAGCTTCGCGACACTGGACTCGTACGTGTGCTTGCGCCCGAGGTCCTTCAGGCGCGCCACCTTGTAGGTGAGCAGCCGGGCCGCGTCGATCTCCGTGGCCATGTCCGCCAGCTTCCACTGGATGGCCTGGAACTCGGCGATCTTCTGGCCGAAGGCTCCGCGTTCCTTCGCGTACTTCACGGCCTCCTCGAGGGCCCGCTGCCCGATCCCGAGCGCCTGCGCGGCGATCCCGATGCGGCCGCCGTCGAGCGTCGCCATGGCGATGTTGAAGCCCTTGCCCTCCTGGCCCAGGAGGTTCTCCTCGGGGATGCGGA
>JAJYKG010000077.1 GCA_021788795.1 Thermoplasmata archaeon
GAGGCCCGCGACGCGCGCCTTGAGGAGGTCGCCCTCGTGCCGCTCGAGGAGGTCCGCGCGGGCGAGGCAGAGACGGGCCTCGTCCGGCCGCCCGAGACGCTCGAGGATTTCGCCCTTCGTGCGCCAGGCGACCACGAGCTCGGGGTCCGCGTCCAGGAGGGCGTCGTAGTGGCGCAGCGCGTCGAGGAGCCGCGGGTCCGCGCGGGCCGGAGCGGCGGTCGCGCGGGGCTGTGCCCACCGCGGCGGGAAGAAGGACAGGTCGCCCTTCGTCTTGAGGAGGTCGAGGACCTCGAGCCGGTACGACTCCTCCTTGCGGGGGTCGAGCTCCGCGGCCTTCGACAGGCTCTCGGCGGCGTCGGCGGCGCGGCCGAGCTTCGCGAGGGCGCGCCCGCGCTTCGCCCAGACCTTGCCCAGGGACGGGTCCACCTCGAGGAGCCGATCGTACTGCTCGAGCTCCTCCTGGAGCCGCTCCGCCTCCGTGCCCGGGGCGGCCTCCACGACCTTCTGCCAGCGGCTCAGGAAGCCCTCCGCGAGGCCGTGCCCGTTGCGGCCGTTCGTCGATGGAGCGGCGGCCTTGAGGCGGTCGACGCCGCAGATCATGCACTCCGAGGCGCCCGGGGCGAGGTACGCGCCGCAGTGGTCGCAGAGCCGCCCGGAGGCCGCCTCCTCGACGAACCCGGGGAGGAGGGCCGCCTCCCGCGGGGTGTACTCGCGGCCGCAGATATCGCACCGCGTCGCGTCCCGCGGCATGGAGGCGCCGCAGGTCACGCACAGGAGGACGGGCGCCTCCTCGTCCCGGAGGAACGCGTCGATCTCGCCGACCGTCGCGGTGTCCTCGGCCTCCTGGAAGGACACCCCGCAGAAGGGGCACTCCGTGGACGCCGGGCCTGCGAAGAAACCGCACTCGGGGCAGAGGAAGAGACGGCCCTCCGCGTCCCGCCCGCGGGCGTCGTGGGCCATGCGGTGGAGGGCCTCGAGGTCGTGGGGCGACAGGCCCTCCACGGACGCGAGCTCCTCGGGCGTGGCGGCGCGGAGGTGCTCGAAGGTCGGGAACCGCTCCGCGACCCTCCGGGCCTTCTCCGCGGAGAAGCCGGGGAGAACTTGTAGCCACTCGAGGTAGCTCTCGTCCATCTTGGTTGAGGCCGTGGCCTTCCCTCATTAAGGGCGTTGTATCCTGCGAATCACGGTGAGTATCCAATCCGTTACCGTGTCTCGCTCAAGGCTCGGACCGCCACGCGCTCACGTACGGGTCCACGGGGACGTCCAGGACGACCCGCTTGGAGGCCGACCCAAACCGTACGAGGACCACGCCGTCGTCGGAGCGCAGGAGCTCCGGGGAGAGCCCTTCCTCGCCCAGGCGACGCACGAGGGCGTCCGCGAAGGCCTTCGCCCGGGGCCGGTTCGCCTCGCGCTTCTTCGCGAGGGTCTCCGTCGGGTAGTGCCTTCGGAAGCGGCCGTCCTCGACGAGGGTCACCAGGCCCGCGTCCGAAAGCTCCGACGCGACCTTGCTGGCGCTCTGCCGCGTCAGCCCGACCGCCGCGGCGAGCTCGAGGAGGGAGATGCCCGGCTCGGAGAAGCAGGTCAGCAGGACCGCGGTGCGGCCCGGGGTGGCCAGGAGGGAGAAGAGGGCCGCGTCCTCCGGGTCGACCAGGCCGCGAGGGAAGGCTTGCGATCCGTCCAGCTCGACGTAGCCGTTCTCGAACAGGACGCGCTCGTGCCACCGCACGGTGGCGTGGGACATCCCGATGACGCGGCCGATCTCCCCGACCCGGGCGCACGGCCGCAGGCAGAGGTACCGGAACAATTGCCGCCGCCGGGCGTTCGCGAGGCTGGGCCCCTCGACCTCGAGGTCCTCGCCCGGGCCCGTCTTCGCGAGGACGGTCTCCAGGGCCCGCCCCAGGCTCCGGGCCATGTCAGCCTCCCTTCGCGTACTCCTGGAGGATGAGCTCGAGCACCTGCTCAGGCTTCAGGCCGCGGAAGTCGTCGTCCGTGAGACCGTCCAGGGACTTCTCGAGGCGGTCGCGGACGTCCTTGGGGAGCGCGCGGGTGAGGAGCATCTGGCGCAGCTGAGACGGCCCCTTGGCCGTCGGCACGTGACGCACGTCCACGCCCTCGAGGACGATCCCGAGGCCGCGGAGAATCTCGTAGGGGTGGGCGTCCGGGTCGTGTCGGCTGTTGCGGCACTTGATGATCTGCAGCTCCCTCGTGTGCTTGGACGGCCCATGGTCGAACCGGAGGTGGATCACGCAGTCCGCCAGGTACATCGGGATGACCGTCTCTGGGCCCGTGAGGTCCGTGGACCCGTGCTCCTCGAGGGTGCACAGGACCGTGCCGACCTTGCGCGTCTGCTTGAGCATGAAGCCGATGAGGTCCCGCTGCTCATAGAGGTCCTTCGTGGACCAGAGGACCGGCGTCAGGGGGTCGATCGCGATGCGCGCGTTGCTCCCCTTCCAGTCCGCGACGAACGCGGGCAGCTCCTTGCGGATGAAGTTGGAGAACTCGCGGCCGGAGGCGTCGATGAAGACGAGCTGCTCGTCGTCCAGGTAGTCGAGGATGTCGGTCCACCCCATCTCGACGGCCTCGCGGATGATCTGTTCCTTGTTCTCATCCAGGCTGACGAAGACGCCCTCCTGGCCGTCCTGCAGCCCGCGGCGGATGAACTGCGTGGCCAGCGTGGTCTTGCCGGCGCCCGAGCGGCCGATGACGACGGTCGTGGAGTTCTCGTTCACGCCGCCGTCGAGGAGCGGGTTGAGTCCGTAGATTCCGCTCGTAATCTTGCGCACGTCGCTTCCATCGAGCGAGACGTGTTAAGAAGGTGACGACGTGAGAATCGCCGGTGAGAGGCTCTCCCCCTCAGGAGAGGCTCTTCGTGACGCGCTCGACGAAGGCGTCCGTCGCCTTGCGGTCGATCCCGTACCCGAGGATACCGTCTTGGCGGTCCACGAGCTTGCCGCCGCGGAAGAGGGCGAGCGTGGGCACGACCTCGACGTTGTAGTCGTCCCAGAGCGGGTTGGACTCGTCGTCCAGGTAGACGGCCGCGAAGCGCCAGGGGAGCTTCGCCGCGACCTTGTCGAACTCCGGTTTGTACCGTCGGCAGAAGGGGCACCACGTGGCCCAGAAGAGGGTGACGGTCGGCTGGTCGGATTCGAGGACCTGGGCCCGAAAGGCTTTCGCATCCTTGGCGTCGAGCACGGCGCGTCGCACGCGGTCGTCGAAAATAAAGCTTCACCGAAAGGGCACCGCACCTGCCGACGAGGGAGCGCAATGGAAGGGACAAGCATCCCCTCCGGCTCAAGCACGTGACTCGCGCACGGCTTGTTGTACGGCGCCGCGAAGTCTGAGTCCCACGCAGGCCACAGGATTGTCGGCGGCGTACGCGTAGCCGCCGCCGAGCGGGTCCGGCGTCAGGAAGCGGCCCGTGGTCGGGTCGTAGACGCGCGCGCCGTCGAAGACGAAGCCCGTGACCGGATCGACGGCGGAACCGGTGTAGCCGAACGGGTTGGACGTCAGTCTGGCGGACGCCGTCGGCGTGCCGTACGCCGAATAGGCGTAACTGGCGGCGACGCCGCCGCTGCTGGCGTTCGTCAAGGCGACCACGCTGCCGAGGGTGTCGCCGTGGTACAGGTACGTCGTCGTGGAGTCGGAAGCTTCGAGAGGCTGGCCGCCCCCGTGGGAACCGTCGACGTACGTCTCCACGAGGGTCGTCCCCCGGTAGTCCGCGACCCGCGCCGGGACGCCGCCGAGAGCGAGGAGGTCGTACGCGTACGAGGTCGTGAACGCGGTCCCGCCCGCCGTGGTCGGTCGCCAAGACGCCGTCCGGGCCGTAACCCATCGCCTCGCTCGGGCTGATCGCGACGGCCGTGGCGATCGACATGCCCGACACCCCGCCGCTCTCGGTCCCGGTCTGCTGCCGCGTCGTCTCGCCGACCAGCGTGTCGGAGGCCTGGACGGAGACCGACCCGGAAGACGCCTTGTTGAACGTCGCGAAGCAGAGCAGGGTCCGGCTGTTCCCATGGAGCGCGACGCTCAGGCTCCCGACCTGGACGAGGCTGATCGAGTTCTGCTCATAGTCATAGTCGACCGTGATCGTGGGGCAGTTCGGATAGTCCACGCCGTCCGAGAAGGACCCCGAGGCGCTCACGGACACGCCGGCGGTCTGCGCGTACGGCTGGATCGTCGGGACCGTGACCGTGCCCGTCGTCGCCGTGCAGGACGTGGTCCGGCCGCACCCGCTCGAGGCGAAGCCGGCCGACAGGGCCTGCGCGGTGGGAACGGATACGGGTTGGTTGGTGTACTCGTAGGCGTAGTGGGTCGTCACGGAGCCCGTCGTCTCGGACACCCTGATTGCCGTTCGCATCATACGCGTACGAGGTGCTCGCCGCGCCGTTGCCCGAAGACGTGAGCTCGTTCCCCGCGTTGTATGCGTAGGTCGTCGTCACGCCTCCGGAGGTCTGCGTGTGCCAGTTGCCCACCGCGTCGTACGTGTACGTGGCGCCCGTGCCGTCCGGATAGGTGACGTTAGCCAGGCGGTCCTGCAGGTCCTACCGGTACGTCGTCGGCATCTCCCCAGCGCTGAAGGACAGGCTCGGGCTGCGGGCGCTGAGGGAGACCCCCGGGGTCGTGTCCGTCACCGTGCCGCTCAGCACGTCCGCATCCTGGACGGAGACCGTCGCGGAGACCGCGAAGACGCGGACAGGCCGCGTGCTCGGACGGAGCGGAGGCCGCTCCAGTGCCCCGGCAGACTCCTCGCCCCCCGCGTCTAGCTCAACCGCCACGTCCAGAACTCGGTCCGTGAGAATCCCTCCAAAGGACCGCTCCCCGCGTGTGCAGAGGCGCGCCCTTCCCTCGCATGCGCACCGCAGGGCGGCCGCCCCTAAGCGGTTTGGGAAGTCGGCCCGGTCGCAGGAGGGCTCGGAAAGGCGGGGAAAGGCCCAACGACGGGCTCCCAGCCTCCGACGCGAGGCGCCTCGTACCGGGACTGTCGCATCGGAAGGGGAGAGAAGATATACCCGAACCGAGGATACGGCGGCTCGCTCCTCTTCTTCGCAGGGATGAGATGAGTTCCCCCATCGCGTCGGAAGACGTGCGGTCCTACTTCCGGAAACTGCAGGACGGCGTCGAGACCAGCTACCGCGTCGCGCGCGCCGCCCGGGCGAAGGGCTTCGACCCCGAGCTGGACGTGGAGACCCCCCTGACGGACGACCTCGCGTCCCGCGTGGAGCGGCTCCTGCACGAGTACGACGTCGAGGGCGTCGCGCGGCGCATCCGCGAACTCGCGAAGCACCACGACCGGGAGGAGACGGCCATCCTCGTGGCCAAGGAGATGGCCGCGCGGCCGGCCCCGAGCAAGGAGAAGGCCGTGGAACGCGCGGTGCGGGTCGGCCTCGCGATCCTGACGGAGGGCATCCTCGTCGCCCCCCTCGAGGGCCTCGCGGACGTCAAGGTGAAGCGGAACCGCGACGGCTCGAACTACGTGGACCTGTTCTACGCCGGACCGATCCGCTCCGCCGGGGGCACGGGCCAGGCGCTGAGCGTCCTCATCGCCGACGTCGTGCGGCGCGAGCTGGGCATCGGGCGGTACCAGCCCACGCGGGAGGAGGTCGAGCGCTATAAGGAGGAGATCCCGCTCTACAAGCAGGCCCAGCACCTCCAGTACACGCCGTCCGACGAAGAGATCGTCCTCATCGTCTCGAACTGTCCCGTGGGCCTGAACGGCGAAGGGACGGAGGAGGTGGAGATCAGCGGCTACCGCGACCTCCCCCGGATCGAGACGAACCGCATCCGCGGCGGCGCGTGCCTCGTCATCGCGGACGGCATGTGCCTCAAGGCGCCGAAGATCCAGAAGCACGTGAAGAAGCTCAAGATCGACGGCTGGGAGTTCATCGACGATTACCTGAAGAGCAAGGCCACGCACCTCGAGGAGACGGAGGACGACGTGGGCGTGGGGCCGAACGAGAAGTTCATCCAAGACATCGTGGCCGGGCGGCCGGTCCTCTGCCACCCGAGCCGCGCGGGCGGCCTCCGCCTCCGGTACGGACGCACGCGGGCGTCGGGCCTCGCGGCCCTCGCGATGCACCCGGCCACGATGCACATCCTCGACGACTTCATCGCCATCGGGACGCAGGTGAAGACGGAGCGGCCGGGAAAGGCCGGCGCGATCACCGCGTGCGACCGCCTCGAAGGGCCGCTCGTCGTCCTCAAGTCCGGGGACTTCGTCGAGGTCGAGGACGCCGCGACGGCGAAGCGCCTCACCCCCGAGGTCCGCGTGATCGCGGACCTGGGCGAGATCCTCGTCCCCTTCGGCGAGTTCCTGGAGAACAACCACGTCCTCATGCCCGGGGCGTTCGCTCTCGAGTGGTACGGCCAGCTCCTCCAAGAGAAGATGACCGCGCTGCCGCCGGGCTGGGAGACCGCGGACGCGGCCCACGCCCTGGAGTGGTCCCTCCGGTACGGCGTGCCGCTCCATCCCCGCTACAACCTGTTCTGGCACGACCTGACCGTCGCCGAACTCCGCACGCTGCGGCAGTTCGCGGCGTCCCAAGGAACCCTCGCGGACGGGCACCTCTCCCTCGCCGCGGACGAGGACATGCGCGAGCTCCTCGTGCGCCTCGGCGCGCCCTTCCGCCTGCGGGAGGGCCGGGTCGTCCTCGAGCGACACACGGAGGCGTTCCTCGCCTGTCTGGGCCTGGACGCCCAGGACGGCCGAATCGTCGCGCGGGACGAGCCCGCCGCGGACGAGCCGCTCGCGTACGTGTCCGGCCTCGCGGGCTTCCCCGTGAAGGCCCGCGGGCCCACGCGCATCGGCGCGCGCATGGCCCGCCCGGAGAAGGCCGCTCCGCGGAAGATGCAGCCCGCGCCCCACTCCCTGTTCCCCATCGGCCACGACGGCGGCGCGCAGCGCCTGGTGTCCGAGGCCATCGAGAAGGACAGCATCGAGGTCGAGGTGGGCCTCCGGGTCTGCACGCGCTGCGGGAAGCGGTGGTTCTTGCCCGAGTGCTCGTGCGGCGGCCACACGGTCTCCCGGGGCCTGCCGTCCCGCCAGAAGATCCCGCTCCCCGACGTCCTCCACCGGGCCCTGGACCGCCTCGGCGAGACGAAGGCTCCTGAGATCAAGGCGGTCATGGGGATGATCTCGAAGAACAAGACGCCGGAGGCGCTCGAGAAGGGCATCCTCCGCGCGAAGCACGAGATCTTCGTTTTCAAGGACGGCACGACGCGCTACGACATGACGAACCTGCCCCTCACGCACTTCACTCCGAAGGAGGCGCACATCTCGGTGGAGCAGGCGCGGCGTCTCGGCTACGAGCGCGACATGCAGGGGCGGCCCCTGGAGCGGGAGGACCAGGTCCTCGAACTCCGCACGCAGGACATCGTCGTCGCGGACTCCTGCGGTGACTACCTCGCGAAGGTCGCGGCCTTCGTCGACGAACTCCTGGAGAAGTACTACGGCCTGCCCGCCTTCTACAACGCCAAGACGACGGACGACCTCCTGGGCCAGCTCGTCCTCACGCTGGCGCCTCACACGAGCGGCGGCGTCCTCGCGCGGATCGTCGGCTTCACGAAGGCCCAGGCGTGCTTCGCCCACCCGTACATGATCGCTGCGCGCCGGCGCAACTGCGACGGGGACGAGGACTCCCTCATCCTCCTCCTTGACAGCCTCCTCAACTTCTCCCGCTCCTTCCTGCCGGACAAGCGCGGCGGGCTCATGGACGCGCCCCTCGTCCTCACGATGCGCATCGACCCGAACGAGATCGACAAGGAGGCGCACAACCTCGACCTCATGCCGATGTACCCCGTGGCCCTGTACCAGGCCGCGGAGCGCTTCGCCCACCCGAAGGAGGTCGAGCCCCTCATCGACACGGTGAGCAAGCGCATCGGCACGGTCCTGCAGTACGAGGGCTTCGCGTACACGCACGAGAGCTCGAACGTCGCCGCCGGCCCGCTGGCCTCCGCGTACGGCGAGGGGAACATGGCGGAGAAGATCGACAAGCAGCTCGACCTCGCCCTGAAGATCCGCGCGGTCGACCCGAACGACGTGGTCGCGCGCATCGTGGTCCACCACTTCCTCCCAGACCTGATCGGGAACCTGAAGGCCTTCTCGAGCCAGCAGGTACGGTGCACGAAGTGCGGCGAGAAGTTCAGGCGCATCCCCCTCCGCGGGCGTTGCCTCGAGTGCGGCGGCAACCTCACCCTGACCGTCCACGAGAGCTCCGTGAAGAAGTACCTGGAGATCTCGAAGAAGATCAGCAGCCAGTTCGAGGTGTCCAACTACCTGCGGCAGCGGATCGACCTCATCGAGGAGGCGATCGCGTCGCTCTTCACGAACGACAAGGCCCAGGATCTGAAGCTGGACGACTTCTTCTAGACGCCCGCGGCGACCTTGTTGCGCTGGGAGCGCACGAAGAGCGCGCCCACGAACATGAGGAACATCCCGAACCCGAAGGCGCCGATGATGAGCAGCGGGAAGTTCGCGACCATGAAGTCCGCGATCTGCGTTGGGATGGCGCCTGACGTCAGGCCGAGGTTATCCGGGCCGACCACGTAGCCGAGGACCGCCGCCACGCCGAGGAGCATGAAGAAGATCCCGACCTTCGAGACCGCAGGAGTGTGCAGCGTGTAGCCGCACGTCGGGCACACCCACGTGGCGTCCTTCGGGAGTTCCGCGGCGCACTCCGGGCAGCGGTCCGTCATTCGGGCCAGCTAAATGGGCGATGGAGAAATACCTTTCGTCTCCTCGGAGCGGATGTCGAAACTACTTCGACGGGTCTCGGACGATTTCCTTCCGACGTAGGGTCGCCAGCGCCTGAACCATCTCGGACGAGTCGATCTCCGAGCGCAAGAAGGCACTCACGAGATCAATCGCCTTCGACGGAAGGACGCTCGTCACGTCGATCTGCGGAGCCTCCACGAGTCCAAGAGGACCGTTCGGTAGCGCGGAGTACTGCTCGTCGAGGAGATCCTCGGCTCTGGGCGCGTCGTACCAATCGCGCATCGCACCCCCCGTCGACGAGT
>JAJYKG010000078.1 GCA_021788795.1 Thermoplasmata archaeon
GTCACGACCCTCTCGAGCTCCCGGGACATCGCCACGGGCGTCGGGATCTTCACGGAAGCCACGATCGGTCTCATGGTTGGGATCCTGTTCATCGGGGCGTTCAGCCTCCAGATCGCGCGGAACTACTTCCTGCGCACCCTGGACAAGTTCACCCTCCGCCTGGGGGCGGACATCTGGTGGCTCGCGTACATCATGATCCGCGACGGCCTCATGTTCGGGAGCCTGCTGCTCGGCTTCGAGCTCTTCTTCGTCGGCACGTACGGCGACTACGCGATCGCGGTGCCGTTCATGCCCCTGGCCATCGTCCTCGTGGCGGCGGTCCTCGTAATCAAGCTCGTCCGCGACCCGGACGAGGAGGAGAAGACGAACCGCGTCGTGTCCACGATCATCGCCGCGGCGACGTTCTTCTACGTCTTCGGGATCCTCATGGTCACGGAGAGCATCGCCGGCTACGGCAACGCCGGTTACCTCGTCACCTCGACCGGCGCAATCACGACGGCCACGGGCGGGAGCGACATCTGGACGATCATCTACAACGCGTTCAGCTCGACGGTGAACACGCAGCTCGCGGTGTGGACGTTCTACGTGTGCTTCACCGCGCTGGCCGCGTTCGCAGGGTACGCCTTCATCTACGTGACGAAGCCCGACCTGCTCCCCTTCCGCAAGGCGCCGAAGAAGGAGAAGGCCGAGGCGCCGTCCACGAGGGACAAGGCGGTGGCGCCGGTCGCGACGGGGAAGACGAACTGAGGAGTCTTCCCCATGCCCTTTTCCCTCGAGATCAGCCGCCAGTGCCACTCGTGCGGCGTGTGCATGGACGTCTGCCCCGTGCGGGCGATCGACATGACGCCGCCCCAGCGGTCGTCCATCGAGGGCGGTTTCGGGCGCCGGACGTGGATGATGGAGTTCCCGATCCTCGTGGGGAAGTGCACGGGCTGCCAGATGTGCGAGATCGAGTGCCCCTTCGGCGCGATTAACGTGGTCAAGGGCGACGTCCTCATCCGAGAGACGCCTTCCGACGAGGTCGTCGCGGAGACCCTGGCCGCGCGGCGGCAGAACGCGCCTCCGCGGCCGCGGGAGGCGAGGGACTGGTCCCGGTTCCAGCCCCTGTCCTCCCTGACACGGGACACGCTCAAGCGCCCCGTCCGCAGCCCCTTCCCCTCGAGCGCCCACTGGAAACCGTGGATCCGCAAGGACCAGAAGTGGCGCGTCTGGCGCTAGGGAGACCCGCCGCGGCACCCGGAGGCAACCCTCATCTGCAGCTCGCACCATCCCTCCCGCGGTCCTCCCCATGGCCGCAATCCAGGACACGTATCCGGATGAGCTCGCGCACTGCTACGGCTGCGGACGCCTCAATGACCACGGACTCCACCTCCGTACGTCCTGGGACGGGGACGAGACGGTCACACGGTACACGCCCGAGGCATGGCATATCGCGATCCCCGGATACGTGAACGGGGGCCTCCTGGCCTCGCTCCTCGACTGCCACGGCACGGGCACGGCCGCGGCCGCGGCGTACCGCACGGAGGGACGAGACCCCGGGAGCCCGCCCCCGCACCGCTTCGTCACGGCGTCCCTCCGGGTGGACTACCGCAGGCCCACGCCCCTCGGGATCGAACTCGAGGTCCGCGGGCGCGCGACGTCACTCCAGGGAAGGAAGGTCGTGGTGGAGGCGAGGATCCTGGCCGCCGGCGAGGTCACCGTCCGGGGGGAGATCGTCGCCGTCGAGATGCCCGAGCGGATGCGGCCTGGAAGGGCGCCCTGAACGGCGGCGCGCACGCGGGTCTCAGGCCATCGGATGCAACTCGTGGACGACGTGCATGCCGGGCGGGTTCAAGCCGGCCACGAGGGACTCCAGGCGCTGTTTCCCGGGCGCCTGCCAGGCGCAGAACGCCTCCGTCGCTCCCGCGTCCCTCCGGATCCACAGCAATTGAAAGCCCTCGGGCAACCGTCCCGACCGGGCCATGTCCGCGAGCGTGCCCATCATGGACAGGACGGCCATCAGGGCGCGGTAGTGGAGCGGGAAGTCGAGCTCCGGCTCGTGTTTCCGGAGATCGAAGGCGGCGATGACGAGGTACGCGGCGAGGGCAGCGATGCCGATGGAGTGGAAGTACATGTCCGAGTAGAACGTGCCTAGGCGGGGTGGGAGTCCTATGATCGCGTAGAGCCCGGCCATCACGACGAGCACGAGAATCGTGGCCCAAGTCGCGGCCTGGAAGGATATCCTGTATTCCCGGAGACGCAGACCTTGCGAGACCTCTCCGACAACCGCCATGGGTTCCCCTCCCGGGACCGGCGTATTTTCGGCGAACCTATCTTGTCACTTGAGTAAGTAGTGTCCGTACAGTCACGGCGGACCTGATTCCCAACCCGTTTCTACTTTGTGGAGGAATGAGGCGCGAGGCATCCGAGGCCTCCGTCGATTTTCGGCGACCCCAATCAGCCCCGGCGTACCGTCTACCGGAGCAGATAGGGTGACACAATCATCGCCGCGAAAAGGACCGCCAGGTACGGACTCGAGAACTTGAACACCACCCAGGCCTTCCGGGGAGTGGGGTTTGCCCAGAGCCATGCGTTCAGGGCCACGACGGCCGCGCCCATGCCGGCGGCGACCCCGAGGTAGACCGACCCGAACGAACCGAGAGGATCGAGAGCGACGGAGAAGGCCACGAGCAGGAAGGCGGTCACCGCGATGCATCGAATCGCCTTCGCCTCGCCCATGACGACCGGCAGCATGGGCACGCCGGCGCGCGCGTAGTCACCCCGATAGCGGACCGCGAGGCTCCAGATGTGGTTCGGTGTCCAGAGCACCACGAGCGCCGCCATGAGGATCGGGACAAGGTTGATGGAGCCCGCGACGAACGCCCACCCGTAGACGACGGGCAAGCCGCCGCTGAACGAACCGAGGATGATGTTGAGGGGGCTCCGGCGCTTCGTGAGGGCGCTGTAGACGACCACGTTGTCGAGCACCCCCAGGGCGATGGCGGAGAAAGCCAGGAGGTTCTGCATCCAAGCGAGGAACAAAGCCACGAGAATGAGCGCCAGACCCCAGTAGAGGGCCCTCTCCGGGGGATCGATCGAACCTCGTGGGAGGGGGCGACGCGACGTCCGATCCATGCGGGCATCGATGTCCCGATCCAAGTAGCAGGTGGTCGCATTGGCCCCGGCGCAGGCCAAGGTGATGACCGCGAGGCCCTGGGCCCAGGCGGCGAGCGACACCGAGGCGCCGGTCGCGTGCGCGGCGAGGACCATGCCGGCGAAGGCGGTGAAGACCAGGAGGGACACCAGCTTCGGCTTGGTGACCTCGAGGTACGGCCGCAGGTTCGTCATGGACGCGCTCCCCAGGTCTCGATTAGGATAGCCAAAAGCCGGCGGCTGAATTCTCCGTAAATGCTCTACCGGGTTGTCGGAACTCCGAGACCGGGACCGTGCCCGAAGTAAGGACAGTCGATAGGGAGGGACCAAGTCCACCCTTCTCGATTAGATGCCCCCATGGCTCTCCGGATGGTCTCCAACGACCGCGAAATCGACACGAGCCTCGTCGCCGTCTGCGGGGCGTACTGCGGCGCGTGCCCCGTGTACCTCGCTTGGTCCGAGCAGGACCTGCCGCGCCTGGAGGCCCTCGCCCGCACCCTCGGCACGACGACGGACCGCCTGATGTGCACCGGGTGTCGCACGCCTGCAGCCTTCTGCTTCGGCGGGGACTGCGACATCAAGGCGTGTGCGCAGAAGCGGGGCGTCGCCTTCTGCCCCGACTGCGCGGACTACCCGTGCGACCGCATCCGTCGGTTCGAGGGCGGCGCGCCCTACCGCGCGGCGATGATGCGGGACGCGAGACGGCTCAAGGAGCTCGGCGTGACCGCCTGGTTGCGAGAGGAGGATGCCCACTGGCGCTGCCCGGGATGCGGGGCGAAGGTGGCCGCAGGATCCGATACATGCCCCGGCTGCGGGCGCGCCCTGGCCGGCGTCTGAGCGGCTCCTCGGGGACGGGACGCGCGCCGGGAGCCGCGAGGCTCCGCCGGGTCTGGAGCCGCGCTCCCCTCCGGCGGGGCCAGCCGCGTCCCGCGGAGGCGGACTCAGGGATTCCGGACGTCGTGCCGGGGCGATGCCGCGGTCCCGGCCGTCGGGGACGGAGAGGCCTCGGATTGCGCGGGGCCGCTCGCATCCTCGCCGAGGCCCTCCCCGGAGGCCCGCCCCGCGCGGACATACTCCGTGAGGGAACGGGCCGCGGCGACTAGAGCAAAGACGAGGACCAGGGTCGTCGCGAGGGACACGAGGAGCGTCGAGGAGTCCAGGTAGCCGAAGCCGAACAGGTACTGCCATCCGGAGACCGCGGAACCGGTCGCATAGGAGCTGAGCGCGAGGCCGCTCGTGGCGTCCCCAAGGATCGCGGCGACCCCGAGGACGGACCATGCACCCAGAGCGGCGCGGGCCCCCCTCCCCTCCGTGGCCCACAGGAGGGCGAGCAGGACGACGTTCACGACGGTGTAGAGGAGCAGGCCGTACCAGTGGAGGGCGTTGCCCGCCAACCGGAGGGCGGAGTCCTGCGTGAGCAGGTACGCGCCCGCGACGACCTCGACGGCGACGGAGGTCGACAGGAAGCCGCGTCGACCTGCGCTGCGTGGCTTTGCAGTGGTCATAAGGATTCCACGGGGGGGCGCTATTAGTTCCTTGGGCAATTCGGATGCACGGTCCGTGGGTTGTCCCAACCATTTCGATTCTTGTGCGGAGGGACGGCGTGCGCGCGGCCGGGGCTCTCGCCAAGCGAGGAGACCCCTCCCTGCGCGAGACCTCTCTCCGGCACGTCGGGCACCGGAGGCCCATGACGCCGCGCGTGGGACGCAAGGTCCGTGGGCTGCGAGCCTCACGGCAAACCTCATGACCCGCAGGCCCCTGCCCGCGCGAAATGGCGCTCGAATGGCTGGCCTGGGTCCTCGGGGCCACGGTGATCTGGGGCTTCGGCACCCTCGCCTCGAAGCCGGGCACGGAGCGGCTGGGGTCGAGGACGATGGGCATCGGCACCACGCTGATCGAGGGCGCGGCTTTCGGCCTGATCGGCCTCGCCCTCCCGCGGGGCGCGCTTCCGCCGGACCCGCTCTACGCCGCGGCCGCGGTATCCGCAGGAGCCCTCGGGGCCATCGGCTACCTGTTCTTCTACGAGGGCATGCGCTTCGGCACGGTAGGCCTCGTGGGCACGATCTCCGCGGCCTGCCCCATGCTGACCGTCGTGCTGAGCGTCGTCTTCCTGGGCGAGACCCTGGGCGCCCTCCAGGTCCTGGGAATCGCGCTCATCATGCTGTGCATCCTCGTCCTCGCGTACGACCCAAGGCGTGGGAGCGCGACGCGGAGGGCCGCGGTCCTCCTGAGCCTGGCGGGCTTCTTCGTCTGGGGGATTTGGGGCTTCCTCGTGAAGGCGAGCGTGGACGCGCTCGGGGAGGGGAGCCTGGATCTCCTCCTGGCCGCCGGGTACCTGGGAGTCACCGCAGGCTACGCGGCGCTCCCGAGGCGGCCGAACGGGGCGGCGGCCCCGCAGGGGCGGAAGACGTGGGCCCTCGGCCTCTTCGTGTTCCTCGCAGGTGGCCTGAGCGCGGTCGCCCTCACGATCGCCTACGACCTCGGACCGGCGGCCGCCGTCGCGCCCATCTCGGGGACGTACCCGATCATCGCGACCCTGGCCGCCGCGGCGGTCCTCAAGGAGAGGCTCGACTGGCGCATCGCCGTGGCCCTCGCCGCCTTCGCCGCGGGGATCGTCCTGCTCTCCGGCCTGTGATCCCCGGCCGTGGGCGCCGTATCAGCGGCGATAACCGCACGGGAAAGGATTAGATGGCCCCGACCGAAGCCGCGGCCCGGTCTGCCATGGCCCCGGCCCTCCTGCCCCGCCGCGTGGTCGAACGCGTCTACCTGACGTACGACCGCGGCATGCCCCTCGTCCACCTCTCGCGGGAGGCCGCGTCCGAGAAGGACCCGGACCTCGTCGCCTCCATGTTCGACGCGATCGAGGCGTTCATGGAGGACGCGTTCGCCAGCATGCACGCCGGGACTGTGCGGAGCATCGAGATCGGCGAGCGGTGCCACGTCGCCTTCGGGAAGGGACGGTGGCTCCTCCTCTACGTGATGTACCGCGGCCGGGAGTCGAACCGCCTCGAGGACCGCGTGATCCGGAACGTGCATGAGCTCGAATCGCGCTTCGCGCCCCTGCTCCGCGCCTGGAACGGGGACATGGGCGACATCGAGCCGATCAAGCAGGTCCTCCGGGAGGAGTGGGGCGTCCCCGAGGAGCGGGACGTGTTCCAGCTGGCTGCCGCAGCCCTTCCCGAGCCGCCCGCGTAGCGGCGGAATTCCAAGCAAAGCGTTTTGTGGAGGACGCCGTTCGAGCCTCCGAAGAGGATGCCCGTTCCGCTCGCGCCCCTGGAAGCGTTCTTGCTCGCCGTCGTCGTCGCGGCGGCCGCGACCCTCCTGTCCGCGGGCGCGGCCCGCGGGTCCCTGGAGCGGCCCACGTACACGGCGGGGGACCGCTGGATCTATTCCCTCCAGGGCTCCCTGGCGGGCTTCCCCGGGATGAACGAGAGCGCGGGGAACGTCTCCCTGGGGCTGTCCGGCCTCGTCGAGGTGGACGTCCTCGGGCCCGCCCAGGCCACCGTCCGCGGCGCGGCGGTCCCGGCCGTCCGCGTGGCCACGCAGGCGTCCGGGTTCCTGAACGGCACCTTCGCGCTGCCCGGGAACACAACGTTCCGCGCGTCGGGCACGTTCTCCTCGGACACGACGGAGATCTGGGAGGGGCAGGACTTCCTGCCGACGCAATCGAACAGCACGTCGAGCTACGTGATCACGGTGACCGTCGGCCTCCCGTTCTCCGTGGGCGCCCAGGTCTGGGCGAACGCGACGACCGCGTACGCGTCCCTGCCGCCGTTCAACCTGAGCGTCGGACAGGGCGCGAGCGCGCCCTTCCTCACGGACGTGAACGTCGCGACCACCGCGTCCTTCTTCGGGTTCAGCAACCACGCGGAGAACACCACGACCACCGCCGGCGTGTGGTCGAGGCAGGTCCTCGGCACGGGGAACGTGAGCGTCGAGGCCGGCACCTTCCCGGCGTACCGGCTCAACGAGAGCCTCGGGACGTTCCCGGGCCTCGGGGTCGCGGGGGCGCTCCCCGGGGCGAACGAGACGGCTTGGTTCTCGAACACGGTCGGCTACTACGTCGAGCGCCAAGCGTACGTGAACGGCACGCCCGTGGCGGAGATGCGCCTCAAGTCCTACACGTACCCCGCGGCGCCGCCGGGCCTCTCCCTGCTGGAGATCTCACTCCTCACCGCAGTCCCGATCGCCGCGGCGGCGGTCCTCATCGTCCTCCTCATCCGCCGGAGGAAGCGGCGGAGGGTGCCGACCATCACGGGCACGGCGGGCCCGGTCGGGGAACTGCCGCCGAAGGAACCCGGAGGCACGCCATGACCGAGCTCGTGGAGACGAAGGGGCTGACGAAGGCCTTCGGCGAGGTCCGCGCGGTGGACGACCTGACCGTGTCCATCCCCGAGGGGGCCATCGGCCTCGTGGGCCCGAACGGCGCGGGCAAGACGACCTTCCTGCGGCTCCTCCTCGGCCTCCTGCGGCCCTCCCAGGGCACCGGCCGCGTCCTCGGCTACGGCATCGAGGATGGCATCCCCGTGCGGGAGCGGACGGGCTACATGCCCGAGCACGACTGCCTCCTCACCGACATGACGGGGATCGGCCTCGTCTCCTACATGGGCCGCGTGAGCGGCCTCGACCCCGGGACGGCGATGAGCCGCGCGCACGACGTCCTGCAGTTCGTCGGGGTCGACGAGGAGCGGTACCGCAAGATCGCCGAGTTCTCCACGGGCATGCGGCAGAAGGTGAAGCTCGCCCAGGCGATGGTCCACGACCCGCAGCTCTACATCTTCGACGAGCCGACGACGGGCCTCGATCCGCGCGGGCGCTCGGAGATGCTCGGGCTCGTCGGCAAGATTGCGGGCTCCGGAGGGAGGAACGTGATCCTCTCGAGCCACCTCCTCCCGGACGTCGAATCGATCTGCAAGTACGTCGTCATCCTCGACGGGGGCCACCAGATCGCCGCGGGGCCGCTGGCGAAGCTGCTCACCGGCGCCCAGGACCGCCTCCGGATCGACGTCCGGGGAGACCGGGGGGCGTTCCTCGCCGCGCTCCAGGAGGCGGGGGTGGACTCCGAGGCCGGGCCGACCGGCATCCACGTCGCGCGAAAGGAGGGGGTTGAGTCCGACGTCTTCCGAGCCGCGAAGGCCAGTGGCACCGAGGTGCGCTACATGGGCGTGGAAATCCGGAGCCTCGAGGAGCTCTTCCTGGAGCTCGTCGAGCGCAACGCGGGAGGCCGGTAGATGTCCATCTCCCTCCCGACCTGGACGCGCCGCGAGATCCCCCTGCGGGGACGGAGAAGCCGGGTCTGGGCCATCGTGGGCGCGGGCCTGCGCCGCGAGATGCGCCGGCCCGCGGCGATCTTCACGATCGGCCTGGGAACGTCGATCACGACGATCTACTCGATCATCCTCGTCCTGTTCGCGCCCTTCCTCCTCCAGGGCCAACCCCTCGACCTAGCGTTCTTTTACACGCCCGCCTCGTTCGCCGCGGTGCCCTTCTTCGTCACCCTCCTGGCCGCGGTCGTGGGTGCCGGCCTCATCGCGGACGACCTGGACACCATGGCCCTGACGCTCTACCTGAGCCGCCCGGTCTCGGCGGCGGACTACCTGACCGCGAAAGCGGCCATCCTCGCGACCCTGACCGGGCTCATCACCATCCTCCCGATGGTCCTCACGCCGCTCCTCGGGGCCGTCCTGCGCAAGTTCGCGTGGCCCCTCGGCCTGGAGGCCGCGGCCCTCGGAATCCTCCTCGGAATCCTGCTCACCGCCTTCTTCACCTCGGTGTCCCTCTTCCTGTCGAGCCTCACGCGCCGCCGCTCGTACG
>JAJYKG010000079.1 GCA_021788795.1 Thermoplasmata archaeon
GTGGCGTTGCTCGGCGCGTAGGCCGGGTCGCCCGCGAAGGAGACGAGCACCGTGTAGTTGCCCGGATAATCGGGCGTGTACGCCAACCCTGCCTCGCCTTCGGCGTTCGTGGTCGCGTTCCCGAGGAGCAGCCAGCCGAACGTCGTCCGCTCGGTGAACGTCAAGTTCTCGCCCCCGAGCGCGCTGCCGTTCGCGGCGTCCGTCAGGATCGCCCGGAGGTTCGCCTGGGAGCCTACCGCGAGGCTCGTCGGGACGACCGTCTGGACCTGGGTCGGGGCGGCCGCGGAAGCCGCGGCGAGGGGCGCGCTCGCGGCGCCCGGCCCCGCGAGGACGAGGAGCGCCAGGAGGACCACGAGCAGGGCCACGGCGGCGCGCCTCATGGGGTCACCTCCTCGCCTGCGGGCCGGGGCACGGGCTCCGTCACCGGCGTCTCCTCGGACACCTCCCAGATGCTCACGAGCGGGAAGAGCTTCGAGAAGACTGCATACAGGAGCGCGAACCCGGCGAACGCGCCGGCCGTGATGGACCACTCGACCCAGGTCGGGGTGTACGTGCCCCACGACACGGGCATCTGCGGCGTGGCCATCGCGGGGACCACGATTAGGAACCGCTCGAACCACATGCCCACGTCGATCATGACGGCGGCGGTCACGAGCCACGCGACGCTCTTCACGCGGGTCAAGGCGAGGATGAACACGGGCGCCAGGAAGCCGCCCGCGACCATGCCCCAGAAGAGGTACGCGTAGGGGCCGAAGGCGAGGGAGCCCAGCCACGCCGAGTCCGCGGACTCAGACCCGTACGCCGCGGTCAGGTACTCGCTCAGGGTGAAGTAGAGCAGGACGAGCTCCATCACGAGCATGAGGAGGCCGAGGTTCCGGAAGTGGGACGGCTTGATCCACCGCTCTAGGTGGTACGCGCGCCGGAAGATCGCCATCGCGATGATGATCGTCGCGATCCCGGAGAGGATGGCTCCCCCGACGAAGTAGACGCCGAGAATCGTGCTGTGCCAGCCGACCCGCAGGGTCATCCCGAAGATCCAGGACACGACCGTGTGCACGCTGACCGCGATCGGGATGATCAGGACGGCCATGATCGCGATGCCGCGCTTCAGGCGCCGCTTCTGCCCCGGGCTCGCCTTCCACCGCATCGACAGGAACCCGTACAGCCTGCGGCGGAAGGGGCCGCCGACCTGCTGTTCGCGGATCGCGGCGAGGTCCGGGATGAGCGGCAGGAAGAGGTAGAGCAGGCTGCCCGTGAGGTACGTGGCGATCGAGATGAAGTCCCACAGGATCGCGGACTGGATGCGGCCGTACGCGAAGAGGTTCAGGATTCGGAGGGGGCCGCCGAGGTCGATCAGCGGGAACAACGCGCCGATGCTGATCGCGATGACCGTGATCGACTCCGCCATCCGGGTGATCGGCTTGCGCCACTCCGCGCCGCTCACGCGGAGGATGGCGGAGATCAGCGTGCCCGCGTGGGAGACGCCGATGAAGAAGACGAAATTGGAGATGTAGAACCCCCAGCTCACGTAGTTGTTCATGCCGGTGACGCCCAGGCCGGTCGTGAACTGGACGTAGTACGCGTACACGCCGACGGCCACGATGGCGATCAGGGGCGCGATGATCGCGTAGAAGCGCCACGTCGTCTTTCGAATCGGAGCCACGAGCCGGTCGAACTCCTCCTGGTTCTCCATCGTCTCACCTCCGGGCGGGCAGGTAGTACACGCGCGGGTCCGTGCCCAGCTCCTCCTTCCAGCGGAACCCGCCCTGGGTCTGCAGGGTCGAACGGAACGGGATCGTCTCCCCCTTCGAGTTCGTCACGGCGTCGTCGTACTCGTTGCCGAAGTAGATGGCGCCCATCGGGCAGCCGCGCGTGCACTCGGGGAGCGTCCCCTTGCGGACCATGGCGGCACAGAAGACACACTTCATCGCGACGCCCTTACCGACCGGGTAGGGGTCCTCGGGCGAGTACGGGTGGGCGAGGGCCTCCGGCGGGTACGAGGGCTGCAGCCAGTTGAACGACCGCGCGTTGTAGGGGCAGGCGGCCATGCAGTACCGGCAGCCGATGCACCGGGTCTGGTCGACGAGCACAATCCCATCCGGGTCCACGTACGTGGCGCCGACGGGGCAGACCTTGGCGCACGGGGCGTTGCGGCACATGAAGCAGGGCCGCGGCAGGTGGTAGGTGCCGCCCGTGTCGTCCGTGACCGTATACACCTGGATCCACTGCTGGTTGAACGGCACGTAGTGCGCTTTCTGGCAGGCGAGGGTGCAGGCGCCGCAGCCGTCGCACTTCTGGAGGTCGATCAGCATGACCCAGCTCTGCGCGGAGGAGCCGCGGAGCCGCGGGTCCTGGCTCGCGGGGATGATTTTGTTCATGAGGTAGCCGGAGCCCAGCGCCAGGACCGCCACGGCCCCCGCGCCGATTCCCGCGATCTTGAGGAACTTCCGTCGGTCCATCCCGTCCTTGCGTTTCGGCGTCGCATCGTCGCTCGCTTCCCCTTGTGCCTTCCCGTCCGTCATCCTGTACCACCTACTCGTGGCGGCGTACCGGTTCCTCGTCCCCTCCGATCTGCGCGTCCGTCGTCTTGCGCTTCCGGGCCCAGATGGCCCGGTACTCGCAGAACGCGTCCCCGTGGCCCATGCAGGCGGTCTTCGTCGTCGCCACCCGGCCCATGGACCGGTCGATCCCCTCGTGGAACCCCGCGTCGACGGCGTCGCACACGAGGCCGGGCATCTTCTCGGCGAGTTCGAGGAAGGGGCACGTGTACATGCGATATGTGAGCTGGCCCGGCGTCTTCGCGACGACGGAGCCGACGACGCCGAAGTCGCGGAAGAGGCCGTGGAGGACCAGTTGCTCGAAGGACTCGGGCGACCACTCCTTCACGTCCGCGCGGGACGCGACCCCGCGGACGAGGTCCTCGCCGAGGGCGGAGCCCTTGGCCCGCAGGACCTCCGCCGTCTGGTCGGGCCCCGCCGACTCCAGGAGGGCGCGGAGGGCGATTTCGCCGAGGAGCTCGAAATGTCGTTCCGGGAAACCGACCCACGCGTGCGGCGCGGCCTGGTAGCGGACCGCGGGCCGCCCGGTTCCGTGAGCCTTGTCCGGTGGGGTCTCCTGGATCCACCCTTGCTCCTGGAGGAGGCCCATGTGGTACCGCAGGGTGGCGCGGTTGAGGCCCAGCTCGCGGGCCAGCTCCGGGAGCGTCATCGGTCGAACCGCGAGCATCTCGAGGATCTTCAGCCGGACCCGGCTCCCGAGGGCCGCGAAGGCGCGCTTCGCCTGGTCGCTCGGCGCAGGGAGGGCGCTTGCAGGCAGGTCGACCGTGGAGGCCTGGGTCTCGTCGGGAGGCGGTGTCTTCTCGGGATCGGCGCGCTCGGTTTCCATCGTGTCCTCCGCGGGCATCGGGATCCCGCGACGATTGCACGGGCCCCGACGTGGGGGATGACCTTGCGTCGGGCACGCGGTCGCGGAGAGTTTGGTGATTTAGGTCATATTTTTCACCGTTATCCTCATTAGTACATATCTACGAATGTAGTCGATGAAGAGGGACGTGAGACCCCGATCGCCGCTGCGTGCGCGGACCCGTGGCCGCGTTGCGGAAAGGAGGTTGTCCGAACTGTCAGGCGCGTCGGATCCACGTCGGAGCCCATGGAGGAAACCGAGTTCGGACGCCGTCGCCGTTACGCCGTCCGTCACGCCCGCCGTCCCCCGCCTGCGGGCGCGTTCCGCGGTCAGGTCGCCGCGTGACCGCCGTCCTGTTTCACCCCGGCTGCGACCCCCTCACGGCCTCTCCGGCGCGGGGGGCTCGACATCCGTAGGAGCTATTGACGCGGAGTACGCAGATAGCCCCCACAAAGCACGGATAGTACATGCATCTTCTACAAGAGTAGGCACTGACGTCAGCCCGATACATATGCTCGGTCCTCTCGAGCGGGAGGTGGTGGCGGTCCTCAAGGAGCGGCGGGAGGGGAACACGCGTGCGGTCCTCGAAGGGCTGCGGTCCCGGAACAAGGACGTGGCCTACACCACGGTGAGCACGATTCTCACCCGCCTTTATGCGAAGGGCGCCATCGACCGCCGCAGCGAGCCCTTCAAGGGCGGCGAGCGGTACATCTACATGTACCGGGACATCGAGAACGCGTACATCGACGACCTCCTCGGGGGCCTCGTCAGAACGTTCGGGCGGCCTGGGGTCGTCCACCTCGCGCAGCGCCTGGAAGGCCTCGGCGAGGACGACCTCAAGCGGCTGCGGGAGCGCCTGCGGACTTGAGGCGCGCTACGACGGGCCCGCACCCCCGGTGGCGATTGGCGGCGCTTGAGTACGGACCGTTCCCGACGAAATGGGGTCGGACCCGGATTCGTGGCCGCTTGATTCGAACGCACCAATACCTATTTAGTGGGCGGGATGCGTATACGTGCCCATGGAGATCGAGACCCGTAAGGTCCAGAAGCTCGGCTACTCCAGCGTGGGCATCTCCCTCCCGAAGGACTGGGCGGCCATGAACGGCCTCAAGCCCGGCGCGATCATCACCCTCGCGATCGAGGACGACGGCAGCCTCCGCGTGCGGACGGGGCCGCTCGACGACCACCCCCTCACCTCCGAAGCCACGATTGACGCGGACGAGTGGGCCGGGCCCGAGGCGCTCACGCGCGTGATCACGGGGAACTACCTCGTCGGCCGCAGCACGATCCGCGTGCGGAGCCGCGAGGAGCTCTCGCCCGAGCAGCTCCAGGA
Source organism: Thermoplasmata archaeon (assembly GCA_021788795.1). Classification (GTDB taxonomy): domain Archaea; phylum Thermoplasmatota; class Thermoplasmata; order RBG-16-68-12; family RBG-16-68-12; genus RBG-16-68-12. Next base: position 4,736 of record JAJYKG010000079.1, read on the forward strand.
GATCCACGAAGCCGTCCGCGGGCTGACCGGCCTCACGATCGTGAACCAGGGCCCGAAGTTCGTGACGATCGAGAATTTCGCGGAGCCGACGCGCTTCCCCATCGAGGGTCTCCTCCGCCGCCTGCACTACCTGACCTCGCGGATGGAGAACCTGGCTCTTGGGGTGCTCGCGGGCGCGAGCTCGGGCAACATCGAGGAGGTCGTCCGCATGGAGGCGGAGGTCGACCGCCTGTACTGGCTCGTCGTCCGCCAGCTCATCCTCGCGGCCCAGAACCGGAGCGTCGCGGGGAAGATCGGGGAGGGGGAGCCGCGGCATCTCCTCGGGGACCGCGTCGTCGCGGTCATGCTTGAGAACGTGGGCGACCTGTGGGAAGAGCTCGCTGCCGGGAGCATCTCCCTGCTCAAGCCCACCCGGCGCATCCCGAAGGAATTCATGAAGGCCATCGCGGGCCTGAAGGAGAAGCTCGAGAAGCTCATGGAGCTCACGATGACCGCGTTCTTCACCTCGAACCTGGAGAAGGCGGAGGACGCCCTGGACCTGAAGGACGCGCTCGAGCGGGAGCTGCGCGCCTTCTCCCAGAGCTCGGGCCTGAAGTGCGACGGCCGCGGCGCCATCTGCAGCACGTGCACGTTCCTCCGGGCGGTCCTGCGCCCGCTGGAGCAGGTCACGAAGTACTACGGCACGATCGCCCAGATCACGATCAACCGCGCGCTGGAACCGGCCCGCGGGTCCTTCGGGGTCGGCGTCCCCGCCGCCCCGCCGCCCGCGCCCGAGGCGCCGGCGGAGTCAGTGTCCTGAGCCGCGCCCGGACGCCCGGCGGGCCTCGTAGTCCGCGCGCAGCGCGCGCATCGTCTTCGTCTTCCCGGGCCCGGCCTGCGGCAGCTCCCGCACCAGGACGACCTCGTGCACGTGGGCGAGGAGCGGGTTCAGCCGCTCCTTGATCTCCCGCTGGAAATCCTTCCGCAGGCGCTCGCGGGCCTCGGGGTCGTCGAGCAGCTTCGGGTCGCGCGGCACCGCGTAGATGACGAGGCTGTGCTGGCCCGTGTTTCCGACGTCGACGGCCACCGGTTTGGCGTCGGCCACGAGGTCGTGGGCGAGGACGCTCCGGATCTCCTCGGCGCTCGACTTGACGCCGTAGATGTTGACCATGTCGTCGATCCGCCCGTGGTGGCGGTAGTACCCGCCGCCCAGGCGCTCGACCTGGTCCCCGTGGCGCCGGAGGGTTTCCCCGTGCGGTCCCGGCGGCGCGCCGTCGAAGTACTCCCGGCGGTGGTCGTAGTTCAGGAGGTCGTTCGAGAGGCCGATGGAGGGCGGCACGAGGAAGACCTCGCCCCGGTCCGTGGGACGGCCGCCGTCCAGGAGGACGAAGTCCAGGCCCAGGGCGGGCGTCGTGAAGCACGACGGTGCGGCCGGCTGGACCATCGTCCCCGTGAGGTAGCCGCCGCCGATCTCCGTGCCCCCGCAATACTCGATCACGGGCTTGTTTCCCGCGAGGGCCATCAAGTAGAACATGTCCTCGGGACTCGACGTCTCCCCGGTCGAGGAGAAGCGGCGGATCCGGCTCCAGTCGAGGCCCTCCATCGCCCGATCGAGCCTCCAGCCGCGGACGAGCTTCGGGACGACGCCGAGCATCGTGACGCCGGCCTCGGCCACGAAGGCGCCGTACGCGCGGCGCTGCGGCGCGCCGGTGTAGAGGGCCATTGCCGCCCCGTTCACGAGGCTGCCGTACGTGAGCCAGGGCCCCATCATCCACCCGAAGCTCGTCGGCCACGCCAGGAGGTCGTCCGTGTGGACGTCGTGGTGGAGGGCGGCGTCCATCGCCGCCTTGATCGGCGTCGCGTGGGTCCAGAGGATGGCCTTCGGGTCCTTCGTGGTCCCGGAGGAGAAGAGGACGTTGGTCACGTCGGAGGGATCGCACGGCGCGGCGTCGTACGTCGCGCGGTCCGAGAGGAAGTCCTCCCAGGCGACGTCCTCCCGCCGCACCGGGCGGACGCGGTCCCTTCCCTCTGCGGGTAGGACGACCGTTCGCGGCGCGTGCGCCTCGACGACCTTCTCGTAGATGCCGTGGGACTTGCCGTCGCGGACGTAGCTGTCGACGGTGAACACGGCCTTGGCGCCGCCGATCCGGACGCGCTTCTCGATGTCGGGCGCCGCGGAGGCGTCCGCGATCCCGACGACGGCCCTCCCGGCCAGGATGGTCCCGAGGTAGATGGCCGCGGCCTCCGGGGTCATGGGCAGGTCGAGGGCGACCCGCTCGCCCTTGCGGACCCCGAGGTCGTCCAGGCCGTGGGCCACGCGCGCGGCCAGGGCGCGCAGCTCGGCGAGGGTCACCCGGCGTACCGCGGGATCGGTCTCCGAGGCGTGCACGAGCGCGGTCCGGCCGGGGTCGCCACGGAAGCAGCTCTCCGCGATGTTGAGGCGCGCCCCGGGCAGCCAGACGGGTTTCGTGACCGGGGAGTCGGCGTCGCGGATGCGCGAGGGCGGCGTGCGGAAGACGATGCCGAGGGTCCGGATCGCGGTCTCCCAGAACGCGTCGCGGCGCTCGACGGACCAGCGGTGGAGGTCCTCGTACCGCGCCAGGCCCCGCGCGGCCATGAGCCGGCCCACGTTCGTGCGGGCCGCCTCCTCCGGCGAGGGCAGCCATGCGGGCCCGGGCCCCGCCTCCCGCGGCCGGCCGTCGTACGCCAGGCGGTAGAGGACCGCCTGCGCGTCGGGGCGGGACGCTAGGGCGGGCGTGGAGCGGATCAGCCTCTCGAGGTCCGCCCAGGCGCGGACCTGCTCGTCGGGCCCCTTCTCCTTCGGATGGGCCCTGAGGACCTCCTCGACGCGGGACACGACGCCCGGGGCGTCCCGGGCGGGCACCCCCGCAGAGACCAAGGTCCCGGCGAGGCTCTCGGCGCGCACGGGCCGCCTAAGCGAATCCGCCACTTAAGGCTGAGGCGCGTCGGGGAGCGGCGCTCAGGCGGCCTTGCTGTCGAAGGGCGCGCCCGCGTGTTCCGCGGCGAGCGCTTTCCGCGCGCGCTCGAGCGCGCGGTCGACCGCCTCCCGCGGCGTCTGCACAGGGACGAACAGCCCCGGCTCCACGCCCGCCTTGTCCATGGGCCAGGTGCGCAGGGCGTACACGGGCTTGTCCTGGTCGAAGGCGTGGGCCATCTCGCTGAGGGTGCCGTAGGATCCGTTGACCGCGATGATCGCGTCCGCGGTGCGGATGATGATCAGGTTCCGCGCCGTGCTCATCGCCGTCGCCACGGGCACGTCGATGTACGGGTTCGCGTCCCCCTTGTTCCCTGTGGGGAGGATGCCCAGGGTCATCCCGCCGCCCCGCTTCGCGCCCTTCGCCGCGGCCTGCATGACTCCGTTCAGGCCGCCGCACACGAGGATGGCGTCCGCGCGGGCGATGAGGTACCCGACCTCCTCGGCCAGGCGAAGGCCCTCCTCGGAGGCCGAGTTGCCGGCACCGATGACCGCGATGAGGAGTTTTCGGGGCATGGGGGAATTCCTCATCACGACGCCGGGCGATAAAAGGGTTTCCCGCTGGAAATCCGAGCAGACAGGAAACAATGTTCGGCGGCCGCCCGGACGCCCGGGCGCCTCACCGGCCCCGGGCCGTCTCGGCCGCGGCGCCGTCCCGCTTCGCGAGGCGCCACACCGCCTCCCTGTGGCGCAAGAGACCGAACCCGCCCGCTCCCCCCCCGGATGGCATGCGGGCGCCTCCACGCCCTCCGCGGCGAAGTACCGTTCGCGCCTGCGCGGAGCCGCGGCGTCCCAAAGCCAGATAGGCGGGGAATCCCTAGCCATCCCGCACCCCTCCGGGGGGCGAAGGAAGGCAGACGATGCGGGCGATGGTCCTGACCGCCTTCGGCGGTCCCGAGAAGTTCGAACTGCAGAACGTCGCGAAGCCCGCGCCAGGGGCCGGCGAGGTCCTCGTGCGCGTGCACGCGACGTCGATCAACCCCGTGGACTACAAGATCCGCAAGGACGGGACCTGGGCCGGCGTGAAGCCGCCCGCGATCATCGGATACGACGTCTCCGGCGAGGTCGAGGCGCTGGGCCCCGGGGTCCGGGACTTCAAGACGGGGGACGAGGTCTA
>JAJYKG010000080.1 GCA_021788795.1 Thermoplasmata archaeon
TTGTACGCCATGCGTTCGCGCGCAAGCGGTGAGCCCACATAAGGGTTCGCGCGGAGACCGCGGCGGGCCGGAATCCCGCGGCTGCCGCGATGCAACCTTATTCAAGGTTAACTCGAGGGACCGCGCGGAAGCGCCCGGGTGGTGTCCACCGTCCCGTCACGCGGACTTCGACGCGAGCTCTGCGCGGAGCTTCGGCACGAGGCCGCCCGCGCTCAGGATCTCCAGGATGTTCGGCGGGAACGGATGGAAGGGCACCTGCTCCCCGGAGGCGAGGATGATATGCCCGGCCGCGAGGTCCACCGTGATCGTCTCGCCCTCCTTCACCCGCTCGTGCAACCCAGGGCACTCGACCACGGGGAAGCCGATGTTGATCGCGTTGCGGTAGAAGATGCGGGCGAAGGTGTTCGCCACGACGCACGAGATGCCGGCGGCCTTCAGGGCGAGCGGCGCCTGCTCCCGGCTCGAACCGCACCCGAAGTTCGTCCCCGCGACGAGGACGTCGCCCGGCCGGACCTTCGTCACGAACGCCGGGTCGACGTTCTCCATCGCGTGTTCCCCGAGGACCTTCGGGTCCGTGGACGTGAGGTAACGTCCCGCGATGATGTGGTCCGTGGAGATGTCGTCCCCGAACTTCCAGACGTGACCAGTAAGCTGGGTCTGCATCGGCCCTCCCCAATCCGCGCGGGGTCATAACGATTAGCCGAGGAACCGGCAACGTACTTGTAGCGGGGACCCCCATGGGCAGGGCCGATGTTCCGAAGGACCATGGGCGTTGTGCGCGCGAAGCTCGCCGTCGTGGGCTCGAATCTGGAGCAGGAGGAGACGATCGACGTGCTCGTGGACACCGGTTCGACGTTGACGTGGATTCCCGAGGAGCTCGCCATCCGCCTCTCCATCGAAGCAACCGGCCGAGCCCTCTTCGAGACTGCAGACGGCCGGGTCCTGGAGCGTCCCATCGGGGACGCACTCGTGAAATGCGCGGATACGAAAGGTTTCGTCGGCATCGTGTTCGCCCGGCCTGGGGACACGCCCGTCCTCGGGGTCACGGCCCTCGAGCGCCTCGGTCTCGAGGTCGATCCCGTGCGCCGCGTGCTGCGGAAGGTGGACCGGTACCTCGCCCTGAAGTCAGGGGCTCAGGCGTCGCGGGGATCCGTGATCTGCCCGTAGAGGGCCGAGGCCGCCACCGTGTACGGCGAGCCGAGGTACACCTGCGCCTCCGGGCTGCCCATGCGGCCCGGATAGTTCCGGTTCGTCGACGAGATGCAGACCTCCTTCGGCCCGAGGACGCCCATGTGGCCTCCGAAGCAAGGGCCGCACGTGGACGAAGTGAACGTGGCCCCGGCCTCGAGGAAGACGTCCGCGAGGCCCTCCTTCAGCGCCTGGCGGTAGATGGCCTGGGACGCGGGGGTCACGATCATGCGCACGCGGGGGGCGACCTTCTCGCCCTTCAGGATCTCCGCCGCGGCCCGGAGGTCCTCGATCCGCGCGTTCGTGCACGAACCGAGGAAGGCCATGTCGATCTTCGTGCCCGCCACCTCCTCGATGGGCTTGACGTTCGCGGGGTTGTTCGGGCACGCGACCTGCGGCCCCATCCCGTCCACGTCGACCTCGTACATCTGGACGTACCTCGCCCCCGGGTCCGCGTCGAGGGGCCGGTAGGATTCCTTCGCGCCCGCGGCCCCGAGATACCGCCCCGTCGTCTCGTCGGAGGGGATCATCCCCGCCTTCGCGCCCATCTCCGTGGTCATGTTGGAGAGCGTGAATCGCTCGTTCATCGGGAACGAGCGGATCGTCTCGCCGTGGAACTCGACCGCCTTGTAGGACGCGCCGTCGTCCCCGGTGGTCTGGATGACCTTGAGGATGACGTCCTTCGCGCCCGTGCGCTTCGCGAGTCTGCCGTGAACGCGCACATCGATCGTCTCGGGAACCTTGAGCCAGAGCTTGCCCGTCGCCAAGACCGCCGCGGTCTCCGTCGCCCCGATGCCCGCGGCGAAGGCACCCATGGCCCCCGCCATGTTCGTGTGGGAGTCGCAGCCGATGACCAGTTCGCCCGGATGGACGTAGCCCCGCTCGACCACGAGCTGGTGGATGATGCCGTGGTCCCCGACGTCGTGGAAGCGCGTGATGCCCTGCGCCCAGCAGAACTCCCGGATGGCCTGGTGCATCTTCGCCACCTCCGGGGTCGGCGGCGGCACCCAATGGTCGATCGTCACGACGCACCTGGACGGGTCCCAGACCCGCTTCACCCCGATCTCGTCCCAGGGCTTGAGGGCGAGGGCGAGCATCTCGTGCATGTAGAGGAGGTCGACGTAGCCGTCCACGATCTGCCCGGGCTGGACGGCGTCGTGGCGGCTGGCGCGCGCAAGGATCTTCTCGGCCATGGTGTGGGCGGGCATGCGGATCGTCTCCCTATCGCGAGCGGAACACGGTCATGGGCATCGGCTTCCGGAGCGCGGTCCCCGGCTCCTTCGGGGTCTCGAGGGTGCATCGCGGGAAGCCCGTCTCGTGCTCCGGCGGCACGGCGAGCCCGGCGCGCTTGGCGAGGAGCCAGAACTCCTCGTCCGTGATGCCGCGCCGGCGGTCCTCGCGCTCGCGGAAGAGCTCGATGAAGGCCTGGTGGTCCACCTTGGACTTGCTCTCCGAGTACTCCTTGATGAGCTGGACGAGCGCCTGAACCTGGTCTTTCGTCGCGTCCACGCCGCTCCCCCGGAGCTTCTCCTCCGGGGTGAAGGCCACGCCGGGGGTCTGCTCCCCGTCACGGAGGGTCTCGTCCCAAATCGCAATCCTCGCGGGAAGGCGGTCCGCGAGCTTCCGCTCGAGGATGTAGTTGTGGACGAGCGCCTCGTCGGGCATGACGGCCCTGCTTCCCCACGCGCACAAGGCCGCGGCGGCACTTGAACCTGCGTTTGCGGCGGCGCGGCTTTAAGTCCGGCGGGGGCTTAGGCGCGCCCGGGGAAGGAAGCGATGGTCCTCATAGCGAAGCGGGGGACAGTACCGCCGACGCCTCACACCGAGTTCTACGCGATCCCGGGGGTGCTGGCCCTCGAGGAGATTCACGGGAGCTACGGGTTCAGCGGGCCCTGGTCGCGGAAGGTCCACGTCCGCTCGTATCCGACGGAGCAGGTGAGCGCGCCCTGCCGCGGCGACTTCGACCTCGCGCCTTCGTTCCCGCCCGAGGCGGACCTCCTCCAGCCGCACCACATCCGCACCGGACGGATGCCGTACGAGAAGGACGCGGTCCGTGGGCGGAGGACCGTCGTGTCGGGACCGCGGACGGCCCTCTCCATCGCCAAGCCGTCCGAGGACATGCCCAAGGACACCTTCTTCCGGAACGGGGAGCGGCACGAGGTCTACTTCGTCCAGGACGGCGAGGGGACGTTCCGCACGGAGTACGGCGACCTGCGGTTCCGGAAGGACGTGTACGTCGCCATCCCGAAGGGGACGACGTACCGCGTCGAGCTGGACACCGACCATGCGTGGTTCCTCGTGGTCGAGTCCGTGTACCCCATCCAGTTCGCGCCGCAGTACTTCAACAAGGCGGGGCAGGCGACGCTCATGTCGCCCGTCGTCGAGACGGAGGTCGAGCTGCCCGAGCTGCCGCCGTACCGCGACGAGCGGGGCGAGTTCCCCGTGGACGCGAAGTTCGGCGGGGGCAAGATCACGCGGATCACCCTGGGCCACCACCCCTTCGACCTCGTCGGCTGGGAGGGCGCCCTCTACCCCTTCGTGTTCGACATCCGCAGCCACCACGGGATCGCGCGGGAGATCCACACCGCGCCGCCCATGCACCAGACCTTCCAGTCGGGGAACGTGCCGAACAACGGGTTCAGCCTCTGCTCCTTCGTGCCCGTCATGCAGGGCTGGCACCCGAAGGAGGTGCCCGCGCCCTACGCGCACTTCAACGTGGACAGCGACGAGCTCATGTTCTTCTGCAACATGGCCTACGAGGCGCGGAAGGGCGTCATCGAGGAAGGCTCGTTCACCTTCCACCCCGGCGCCGCGCCGCACAGCCCCCAGGGCCAGGCCGCGCTGAAGTCGCTCGCCGACCGCGGCACGGTCTCCCCGCGGCTCGCGGTCATGCTGGACACGTACTTCGAGAGCATGCGCATCACGACCGACGGCTGGGCGTTCCGCGACCCCGAGTACGTCCTGAGCTGGGCCGAGTCCCGCGCGCCCACGCAGGCCGCGGGTCCGGGCTGGGAATCCCCGAGCGCGTGACGGGGGCGTCGGCGTGGGCTCCCTGGGCGACCGGCTGACCGTGACCTCCGCGACCTTTCCCCAGGAGCGCCTCGAGACCCTCGTCAAGGAAGCGCGACCGTTCCATCCGGAAGGCCATTACCTCTACCCCGCGGAAGAAGGGGGCAACCACCTCCAGGGTTCCTTCCTGATCGAGCCCGTCGCGGCGGAGCCGCGGTTCGTGGACTGGATCGCCCAGGACGTCGTGGCCTGGGCCGACCGTCTCGGCCTCGAGTTCGACGTGCTCTTCGCCCCGGCGCAGCCCGGGGTGCGGATCCTGGCGGACGCCATCGCCTCCCGCGCGGGCCGTCCCGCCGCGTACTGGGAGTACCTTCCGAGCGGCCGCTTCGGGCAGCGGCTCGTCGAGGGCCGCGTCGAGGCGGGGTCGAGGGCCGTCGTCTTCAACGGCGTCACGCACACGGGGCGGTGCGTCGGCCTGCGCCTCCCCGAGTTCGTCGCGAAGCTCGGCGGCCGGACCGCCGCCGCCGCGGTCTTCGCGAAAGGGCGGGCGCCCAAGGTGGCGGAGACGGAGGAACGCCTCGGGGGCTGCTTCTACAGCGCGATCCGCGCCGAAGTGCCCGTGTTCGCCCCGGACGGCTGTCCGCACTGCGCCCGCGAGGGACCGCCGGTCCCCTGGACCACGTTGCTCGGGGGGCGGTCTTCCTGAGGCTCGTCACGTTCTCGAGGGAGCGGCAGGCCGAGCGCCTCGGAGCCCTCCTGGGGCCCTGGGACGCCCCCGAGACCGTCGTGGACCTCCATGCCGCGGAACGCGGACTGCCCCCGGACATCCTCGGGTTCGTCGACGCCGCGGGATCGCTGTCGGGCGCCACGTGGAAGCGCGCCGGCGCGGCGGTGCGGCGTGCGACCCGGGCGCTGCGGAGGACGAGACCGGCCTACGCCCACCCGTTCGGTCGCGTGCGCCTCCACGCCCCGATCCGGCCGCGCCTCCTGCGGGATTTCATCGCCTTCCGCGGCCACATCGCCCGGACCCGCGCGGGGCGGGGGGAGAAGGTGCCCGCGGAATGGGACCGCCTCCCCGCCTACTACAACGGCGACGCGCTGAACCTGCTCGGGCCCGGGGAGACCGTGGCCTTCCCGCGGTTCGCGACCTTCGAGAACGGCCTTTGGACGGAGACCGTCTCGGGGAAGCTCGACTACGAGCTCGAGATCGGGTACGTGGTGGGCCGGGGCACCGGCCGTCCGGCGACGGGCGGACCCGGCCCCGCCCTCTTCGGGATCACCATCTTCGACGACTTCTCCATGCGGGACCTCCAGTCCGTGGCGGGCCGCGTGGGCATGGGCCCCGCCGCGGGCAAGGACTGGGCGAACGCCCTCGGCCCCTGCATCGTCACGCGGGACGAGCTGGGCGGCCTCATGGACCGGCGCGTGGCCGTCCGGGTGAACGGAACGCCGCGCCTGCGCGGCCGCTTCGAGGATCTGGTGACGCGCAACCCGTTGTTCGAGCCGGGCCAGCGCACCGCCTGGACGTTCGACGAGGTCGCGGCCTTCCACGCGCGCATCCAGCCCGTCCACGCGGGCGAGGTCTGGGGCAGCGGGACGATTCCCGGCGGGTGCGAGTTCGAAAGGGGCGAAGCCGCGGCGTACCTCGCCGCGGGCGACGTCGTCGAACTCGAGGTCGAGGGCGTCGGCGTCCTCGCGAACCCGGTCGCCCGGACCCCGTGAGATGCCGTGCGGGTTTCGGTCATGCGAAATCCCGTCACGCAAGGGTTATGGCCCGCGCTTGACCATTCGGCGCCGGGGATCCGATTGGCCATCCCGGAATTCATGAAGTTGAAGCCGGACCACAAGACCGTGCTCGTGCGCGACATGACCGTGTTCAGGAACCTGCGGGACTTCCTCGTCTCCGACGGCTACAAGGTCGTCTACGAGACGCCGCGAGTCGGCGAGGAGAAGACGGGCATGGCGACCTCCGCGTTCCACCACCCCTACACGAACGAGCGGATCGCCATGGTCTACGGCATCGACGCGCCCGACGAGGTCTCCCAGGGCCAGGCCCCGTTCAAGTTCGGATTCGATGGCAAGCCGCAGGCGGAGGCCCAGACGTACATCCAGCATCTCGCCCTCCGGACCCCGGACATCTTCAGGTTCCGCGAGTACATGGAGAAGAAGGGCGCGCAGTTCCTCACGCCGATCTTCCAGGACAAGGACTCCTTCGGTCCGCTCCTCCAGTGCTTCTCCCGCGAGATCCTGGACGACGAGTGGTTCTTCTTCGAGTTCCTCCAGCGGGACTACGACGCGGACAAGATCGGCACCAAGTCGGGGGTCCAGTTCGTCGACAAGACCGTCCGCTCGCTGTACGTGACGAAGCAGGACGAGTTCCGCGACTGGATGAAGACTCACAAGAAGAAGACCTTCCTCGGCGAGCTGCCCAAGGCGAAGGCCCGCGACGTGTTCCACGAGATCATCGACAACGTGGACCCGAAGGGCTACCCGCTCACCGTGTGGGCCATCGCGAAGGCCTACCGGCAGTGACCGCGCCGCGCTATGGCGCCCTGCGCCGGGCCTTCTCCTGCGCCTCGCGGTAGGCATCCGACCAGAGCAGCTGCACGGAATGCTGGGACTCGAGGAGGAACCGGTTCCGGTAGGGCTTCTCCTCGCCCTCCGTGAGGGCGCGCTTGATCGCATGCACCGCGGAGCGGGGCTTCCGCGCGAAGAGCGCGGCGGTCGCCTGTGCGGCCTCCAGGGCCTCGCCCCGCGGCACGACGCGCTCCACGAAGCCCATCTCGGCCGCCTCCCGGGCGGTGACCTCGGCTCCGCTGACGAAGAGCTCCAACGCCTTCGCGCGGCCGACCATCCGCGGCAGCCGCGCGATCCCGCCGTGGCTCGGCATCCACCCCTGGTCGACGTCGGGGAAGGCGAAGGTCGCGTCCTCGGACGCGAACCGCAGGTCGCAGGCCAGGGCGAGTTCCGCCCCCGCGCCGCGGCACGCGCCCTCAATCGCGGCGAGCGTCGGCTTCGCGAGGTGCTCCAGAGCCCAGAGGGCCTCAAACCCCCGCTGGATCGCGGACTGGGCGTCCTTGGGCGAGAACGCCGCCCACTCCTCGGCGTCAAGCCCCTCGCTGAACGCGCGGCCCCCCGACCCGGCCACGACGACCGCGAGGGCCCCGGGGTCCTTCTCGAGGTCCGCCACGCGCGCGGCCAGCTCCTGGACCATGGCCTGGGTGATCCGGTTGGCGGGCGGACGGTGGAGCGTGAGGAGGGCGACGGGTCCTTCGCGGCGAATCTCGATGCGCGCGTCTTCCGGCATGGGTGCGCCGCGGCCTCCCAGGGGGCGGCCCCCCATAATCGTTTCGCGTTCGGAGAGGGCCGGGACGATGTTTAATGCCCCAGGAAACGATGCCGCGGCGAGAAGGGGAGGACCATGCAGGAGGAGACCGCGCCATCCAAGCCCTGGTACAAGCACTGGCCCCAGGGCGTGCCCAAGTCCATCGACTACCCCGACATCCCGGTCCACGCGCTGCTGCGGGACACAGCGAAGGCCCATCCGGACTGGCCCGCGGTCCGCTTCTACGGCAAGCAGCTCACGTTCCGCGAGCTCGACGACCAAGCGGACCGGTTCGCCGCGGGGCTCCGGAAGATCGGCGTGAAGCCGGGGGACCGCGTCTCCCTGCTCCTGCCGAACAGCCCGCACTTCTTCGTCGCCTTCTTCGGCATCCTCCGCGCCGGGGCCGTCGTCGTCCAGACGAACCCGCTGTACACCTCGCGGGAGCTGGAGAACCTCTACAACGACGCGGGCGTCGAGACCGTCGTCGTGATGGACCTCTTCTGGCCCAACCTGATCCGCGCGAAGCCCCACACGTCGGTCCAGCAGGTCGTCGTGTGCGACGTGAAGGACTACCTGCCCTTCCCGCTCCGCCAGCTCTACCCGATCCGCAAGCGGGGGGACCTGAAGAAGCAAGGGCACTGGCCCCTCGTCATCCCGGCGGAGGCCTGGGTCCACCGCTACCGCGAGTTCCTCGCGACGCCCCCGCAGCCCGGCGCGGAGCCGCCCGTCCACCCGCGCGAGGACGTCGCGGTGCTCCAGTACACGGGCGGGACCACGGGCACCCCGAAGGGCGCCATGCTCACCCACCGCAACCTCGTCGCGAACGCGCTCCAGGTGGGCGCCTGGCTTCCGAAGGGCGACGGCGGCCAGGAACGCTTCCTCGGGGTCATCCCCCTCTTCCACGTCTACGGCCTGACGACCGCCATGACGGGGCCCGTGGCCCTCGGGGCCGAGGTGGTGCTGCATCCGAACCCGCGGGAGATCAAGGCGGTCCTGAAGCTGATCAACAAGCGCAAGCCCACGATCTTCCCCGGCGTGCCGACGATGTACATCGGGATCCTGCGCTACCCCAAGGTCTCCAAGTACGACCTACGGTCCATCAAGGCCTGCATCTCCGGGTCCGCCCCGCTCCCGAACGAGGTGCGCCATCAGTTCGAGAAGGTGACGGGCGGCAAGCTTGTCGAAGGCTTCGGGCTCACAGAGGCTTCGCCAATCA
>JAJYKG010000081.1 GCA_021788795.1 Thermoplasmata archaeon
CCGTAGAAGTAGAACGCGAACACCGACACGAGGAGCGGCAGGCTCGCGAGGAACGTATACAGGAAGAACTTCATCGCGGCGTACCTGCGGCGCGGGCCGCCCCAGATGGCGATGATGAAGTACATGGGGACGAGCTGGACCTCCCAGAAGACGAGGAACTGGAGGAGGTTCAGGGAGAGGAAGATCCCGTTCAGCGTGCACTCGAGGAACAGGAACATCGCGAAGAACTCAGGGACGCGGTGGTGCTCGTCCCAGCTGAAGGCCAAGGCCAGCGGGGTCAGGAGCGTGTTCAAGAAGACGAGGATGATGGACAGCTCGTCGGCCCCGAGGATGTACTGCACGCCGAGCTGGGGGAACCAGGTGTACCGTACCATCTCGTAGTACGTCTGGGAGCTGAGCGGGTTCGCGCTCGAGATCGTCGTGGCGGCGAGCGGCGCCACGCTCGGGAGGAGGACGCCGAGCAGGAGGTAGCCGCCCAGGGCGAGCCCCCCCAGGCTGAACACGAGGGCGACCCATTTCGCCAGCCGGTCGGAGAGGCCCCCGAGGGCGTAGGTGACGAGCGCCCCGATGAGCGGGAGGAAGATCGTGAGCGTCAGGATGGGAAACGGGAGGGCCATCTCAGACCACCCTCGTGAGGCCGGGTAACGTCGCCACGTACTGGCCGATGGGTCCCACGACCGCGAACGGCAGGAAGCCCACCGCGAAGATCAGGATGACCAGGACGGCGTACGAGAACGTCTCCCAGGGCATCAGGTCGTGCGCGTGTTCGAGGTCCTTGGGCACATCCCCGAATAACGTCCGCTGCATCGTGTAGACGTAATAGGCCGCGGTCACCACGATCGAGACCAACGGGATGATCACGAGCACCCGCCACCCGGCGAACGCGGGCGAGCTGAACGTGCCGAGGAAGACCATGAACTCGGACCAGAACGAGTTCAGCCCGGGCAGGCCCAGGGACGCGAAGAACCCGATCATGAGGACCAGGGAGAACTGGGGCATGACCTTCGTCAGGCCCTGGAGCTTCGGGATCTCGCGGGTGCCCGTCGCGTGCTTCACGGACCCGGCGAGCATGAACAGGACCGCGGTGATGAGGCCGTGGTTGAACATCTGGAAGATGCCGCCCTCCACGCCGATCGTCGTCAGGGTCGCGGCGCCCAGGGTGACGAACCCCATGTGGCCCACGGACGAGTACGCGATCAACCGCTTGAGATCCGTCTGGTGCAGGCAGACGAACGCCGCGTAGACCATCGAGATGATTCCCAGAGCCGCGAGAACCCACCAGAGTTCCTTCATCGCGTCGGGGAACATCCCGAGGAGGACCCGGAAGATGCCGTAGCCTCCCATTTTCAGGAGGACGCCGGCCAGGAGCACGGAGCCGCCCGTCGGGGCCTCGACATGGGCGTCGGGCAGCCACGTGTGGAAGGGGAAGGACGGCAGCTTGACGATGAAGCCGAAGAGGAACCCCAGCATGATCGGGACCTGGGTGGCCAGCGGGATGTACAGGCCTCCGAGGGTGCCGAGCATGTGGCGGCGGGCCGCCTCCAGGAACACGGTCATGTCGAACGTCGGCCCCGCGGTCGCGACGCCGGTCACCGCGGCGTTCACGCCCGCGCTGGACGTGTAGTACAGGGCGAAGATGGACAGGAGCATAATCATGCTCGCGACGTGCGTGTAGATCAGGAACTTGAGGGCCGCGTACCGCCGGTTCGGCCCTCCCCAGATCCCGATGAGGAAGAACATCGGGATGAGGACGAGTTCCCAGAAGATGAAGAACAGGAAGAAGTCGAGGGCGGCGAACACGCCCGTCAGGCTCATCTCAAGGAAGAGCAGCAGGGCGAAGAACTCCCGCGGTCGGTGCTCCTCGTCCCAGTGGAAGATGATCGCCAGGGTGGTGAGCAGGGGGGTGAGCCAGGCGAGGGGCGCGCTCAGTCCGTCGAAGCCCAGGATGTAGTTCATCCCGACCTGCGGCACCCAGCCCGCCCGCTCGAAGTAGTGGAACTGGTAGCCTCCCGTCCAGGACGCGAACGGGAGGGCGTTCTGGGCGGGGCCGAGAACGGACTCCGCGACCGGGCTCGACACGCCCCAGAAGGTCATCAGGATGAGGCTCAGGAGCGCGAGCTGGGCGAGGCTGAAGACGAGGGCCACCCACTTCGCGATCTTCTGCGTCCGGCCGAGGATCCACGTGGCGAGGAAGCCCACGAACGGGATGAGGATCAGGACCGTCAGGACGTAGGTCATCTCATCCACCCCACAGCCGCAGGTAGAGGCCGATGCCGAAGATCAGGGCGACGAGGACCACGATGCCGAAGACGACGACCCAGGCGTAGCTCTGGACCTGGCCCGTCTGCCGCTGCCGCAGGCGCATGCCCGAGCGGATCGCCTCCTTGCTCACGAGGTTGACCGCGCCGTCGACGACGTGCCGGTCGAAGTAGTCGGAGCCGGCGGCGGCCGCGAGCCCCCCGCGGCCGACGGCGTTCACGATGCCGTCGACCACGCGCCGGTCGAACCAGTCCATGGCCTTCGCGAAGCCGACGTAGACGCGGGCCCCGAAGGCGTCGTAGACGTCGTCGATCCAGTAGCGGTGGGTGAGCATCTTGTGGAGGAAGGCGCCGGTCGGGCTGCGGGTGAACCGCTCCGCGGGGATGCGCTTCGTCTCGTAGACGAGCCAGGCGAGGGCGAGGCCCGCCAGCGCGGCGCCCAGGGAGATCGCCTCAAGCCCGTAGTCGCTCAGCGGCACGCCGATGAGCGGGAGGGCATACTCGGCGTGCGTACCCGTCACGAAGATGAAGTTGCCAAACCCGCCCATGGCGTATGCGGAGAGGCCGGAGACGAGCGTGAAGGCCCCGAGGATGATGAGCGGGAACGTCATGGACCGCGGCGACTCGTGCGGATGGCCTTGGCCGCGGTACTCGCCGTGGAAGGTCATGAGCCAGAGGCGGAAGGCGTAGAACGCGGTCAGGAACGCGGTCACGGTCCCGAGGAGCCAGAAGACCATGTAGACCGAGTTGATCGTGCCCGCCTCGAAGGCCACGGAGAGGATCTCCCCCTTGGAGAAGAACCCGCTGAACGGCACTATGCCCGCGAGGGCCAGGCAGCCGAAGAGCATCGTGATCGAGGTGATGGGCATGTGTTTCCGTAAGCCGCCCATCTGCCGCATGTCGTTCGTGCCGACGGCGTGGATGACGCTGCCCGCGGTGAGGAACAGGAGGGCCTTGAAGAACGCGTGGTTGTACAGGTGGTAGATCGCGGCGCTGTACCCTGCGGAATCCAGGTTCGCATACGCCGTCCCCGAAGACAGCTCCGTGGCCATGACGAACGCGCCGACCCCGAGGCCCAGGAACATGTACGCGAGCTGCGAGATCGTCGAAAAGGCGAGGACGCGCTTGATGTCGAAGTTGACCACGGCCATCGTGGCCGCGAAGAGCGTGGTGAAGCCGCCGATGCCCGCGATGACCAAGATGGCGGTCCAGGGTGGGGTGACCGCGAGGCCCTGGTACGGCATGGGCACGAGGAAGATGAACGCCCGCGCGGTCAGGTACACGCCCGCCTTGACCATGGTCGCGGCATGAATCAACGCGGACACGGTGGTCGGGCCCTCCATGGCGTCGGGCAGCCAGGCGTGCAGCGGGAACTGGGCCGACTTGCCCACCGCGCCGCCGAACAGGAGGAGCGGGATCAGGTTGAGCAGCTCGGGGCTCAGCTTGCCGACCTGAGAGGCGATCCCCAGGTGCGTGGCGTCCCCGTAGAAGTTCAGGGTCCCGAACTGGTTCCAGATGATCAGCACGCCCACGAGGAAGAGGACGTCCCCGACGCGGGTGACCATGAAGGCCTTCTTCGCCGCCTTCGCGGCCTCGGGCTTGTGGTACCAGAAGCCGATGAGGAGGTACGAGCAGAGGCCCATGATCTCCCAGAAGACGAGGAGCTGGAGGAAGTTGCTCGCGCTCACCGTGCCGAGCATGCCGGCGGAGAAGAGGCTGACCTCGGCGTAGTACCGCGGCTTGCCCTCCTCGTGGTGCATGTAGCCGATGGAGTAGACGAAGATCAGGAAGCAGAGGAAGGAGACGAGGACGAGCATGAGCGCGCTGAGGTCGTCGATGTACAGCTCGATCACGATATTGTTGAACCCGCTGCCGGCGGGGAAACCGGGCAGCCAGACGTACCCGTCCAGGAACACCGGGTTGAAGTTCCCGCCCAGGCCGCCTCCCAGCATCACCTGGATGAACAGATACAGGGAGAGGAGGAGCGAGATGGAGATCCCGCCGATCGCGATGGGCGCGCCGCCCTCGACGGTCCTTCGGCCCACGAGGGCGGAGAGGAGGAACGCGATCAGGGGGGCGATGAGGATGACCCAGACGAACGTGTAGCCGGGGAGGAGGAGCAGGCTCGCGGCGCTCACGAGGACCGCGACGGCTGCGACCGCGACAGCCCAAGGGAGGGTGTTCGGCGAGGAGTGTTCTTCCAGCCTACCACCTCAGGAAGCGCACGCGATCCATGTCGACCGTCCCATGGGTCTGGTAGATCGAGAGGAAGATCGCGAGACCGATCGCCGCGTCCGCGGCGGCCACCGCGATCCCCAGGAGGGCGAACACCTGCCCGCTCGCGTCGTTCGAGTAGGAGCTGAAGGCGACGAAGTTCAGGATCGCGGCGTTGATCACGACCTCCAGGGACATGAGGACCATGATCGCGTTCTTCCGCGCGAGGACGCCGTAGAGGCCGATGCTGAAGAGCAACGCGGACAGGACGAGTTCCCACTCCAGGGGGATCATGGCCCTAGCTTCCCCCCTTCCATCTTCGCGAGGTAGACGCCGCCGACCATCGCCGCGGCGAGGATGAGCCCGATGAGAATGAGCGCGATGGAGTACGAGTTGAACAGGCTGTTCGCGATGGCGTTGCCGTCCGGGGCCGTCGTGTTGACGACCTGAATCTCGTGCTGCTGGGTCGGCCAGGGCACGCCGACGAAGGAGACGGCCATGACGAGGAAGAGGGCCGCGACCGCCGCGACGGCGAGGGCCTGTCGCTGGTTGATCACTTCTCCCCCTCCATCCCTGGCTCCTCCATAATCTTGCGCCGGGTGAGCATGATACCGAAGGCGAACAGGAGGGGCACCGCGCCCGCGTACACGAGGATCTGGATCAGGAACACGAACTCCGCTCGGAACAGGAGGTAGATCCCGCCCACCGTGATGAGTGTGGCCGCGAGCCAGAACGCCGCGCGGACGAGGCGCTTGCTCGTCACGAGGAGAATCGAGAAGGTCACCTCGAGGACGCTCAGGACCACGAAGGCGATCGCTTCCCAATCCAAGCCCATCTCAAACCCTCCGAACCGCAGTCGCAGGACCCGCCATGGACCTCACCCCACGTATCCGAATACGCGAGCCGCGGCAGCGACGAGGATCGCGAGCAGGGCCAGGGGGATGAGCCGCTTCCACCCGATGTTCAGGATCTGGTCGATCCGCACGCGGGGGACCGCCCAGGAGAGCAGCACGAAGAAGATGCCGAGGAGGTAGATCCGGAGCATGAACCAGGCCTCCGCCGGGATGATCGGGATGGGCACGCTCCCGAGGTAGAAGGTGTAGAACACGGGGCCGCTCCAGCCGCCCAGGTACAGGATCGACAGCAACGCGGCACCCGCGATCATCCGCAGCCACTTGAAGCCGAAGACGAGCCCGAAGCGCATACCCGTGAGCTCCGTCGTCCAGCCCTCGACGAGTTCCGCGTCGGCCTCGGGGAGGTCGAAGGGGATGCGCTCCATCTCCGCGACGATGGCGACCATGAAGACGATGAAGCCGATCACCTGCGGACCGAACAGGTTCCACCTCGGGATGGAGACCGGGCCCAGGGCCACCAGGGTCTGCTCCTGCTGGAGGACGAGGGTCTGCGGGTCGAGGCTTCCCGTCGTGAACACGAGGGCGATGACCGCGAGGATGAGGGGAATCTCATAGGCCATGAGCATGGCCGCGGACCGCATGCCTCCGACGAGGGTGGACGTGTTGTTCGAGGACCAGCCGGCGATCAGGATGCCCAGGGGCGCGAGGGAGAACGCCGCGAGGATGAACAGGACCCCGAGGTCCAGGTTCGCGACCGAGAGGCCGCTGGACCACGGAAGCGCCGCGAAGACCATGAGGGTCGTGCCCGCGATCCAGGCTGGCGCGACACTGAACATCATGGAGTCCGCCGCGGCGGGGACAATGTTCTCCTTCTGGAGGAGCTTCATCCCGTCGGCGACGTTCTGGAGGAACCCCCAGCCGCGGTGCGTTGCCTTGTCCTTGCGGCGGTTGAAGGGCCAGAGGGGGAGGGACCAAATCGAGATCATGATCCCGTACCGGTCCTGGAGGCGGCTGTACACCTTCCGCTCCACCCACATCATCGTGAGCAGGTTGAGGAGGACGGCCCAGATGACCATCACGAGGACCATGACGAACCACGTGAGGAACGTGAGCACGGCGGGCGACGCAAGCCAGCCGCCGAGTGCCGCCAGCGGACCGTTGAGGGGCGGGATCACGTACCCGATCGCGTACAGAATCTTGTCGACAATCCAGATGATCGCGCCCGTGAGGATGTAGCACGAGCCGAAAAGGCTCGGGACCAGGGGGGCGCTCATTTGTCGATCTCCCCCACGCACACGTCAATCGATCCGAGGATCGCGACGGAGTCCGCGAGCTTGTTGCCGCGGAGCATGAGCGGGGTCGCCGCCATGGTGCAGAAGATGGGGCTCCGAATCTTCACGCGGTACGGCCGGTCGTCTCCGTCGCCGCAGACGTAGAAGAGGGCCTCGCCGCGCGAGTCCTCTGTGCGAACGTAGCCCTCGCCCTCCGCGCGGCGCGGGGGCTTCGTGCGGTACGCGCCCTCCTTCGGCATCTTCTCGAGCGCCTGGAGGATGATGGCGCACGATTCACGCATCTCGTTGAAGCGGCAGATGAACCGGGAATACGAGTCGCCGGCGTCGGGCCCCTTCCAGACCTGGGGCTCGAAGTCGATCTCCTCGTAGGTCTCGTAGGGGTCGAGGCGGCGGATGTCCACGTTCACGCCGCAGGCGCGGAGGTTCGGCCCGGTGACGCCCCAGTTGACCGCGTCCGCGGCGGAGATCTTCCCGACGCCCTGGGTGCGCATGTGGAAGATCTTGGACTCGTGGAGCATCTTCTCGTAGTCCGTGTCGAGCTTCTCGAGGAAGTGCTCGATGCTCCGCTTGCACATCGCGTCGAAGTTCTCTGGGATGTCGTTGCGGACGCCGCCGATGCGCGGGTAGTTCTGGTTCATCCGCGCGCCGGACATGAGCTGGATGAGGTCGAGGAACAACTCGCGCTCGCGGAGGGACCACAGGAGGACCGTGAGCAGGCCGAGGTCCGGGCCGTAGGCCGCGAGCCACATGAGGTGCGAGGCGATGCGCTGGAGCTCGAGGGCGATCACCCGCAGGTACTGCCCCCGCTCGGGCACCTCGACGCCCATCATCTTCTCCACCGCGAGGCAGTACGCGTGGGACCACGTGATCGACGAGACGTAGCAGAGGCGGTCCGTGAGGACGATGACCTTCTGGAACTCCCGCACCTCGGCGATCTTCTCGACGCCGCGGTGGAGGTAGCCGATCTCCGGCTTCGCGTCCGTGATCGTCTCGCCGTCGACCTTGACCTTCATGTTCCAGAGCCCGTGGGTCATCGGGTGCTGGGGGCCCATGTTGATCCAGAACTCGGGCACCCTACTTCCCTCCCTTGAGCTTGCGGCGGCTGATGTACTGCCGGTCGACCTCCTGGGGGAAGTCCTTGCGGAGCGGGTGGAACTTGAAGTCCTCGGGGAGCAGGATGCGCGTCAGGTTCGGGTGGCCCTCGTAGACGATGCCCATGAGGTCCCACGCCTCGCGCTCGTGGTAGTTCGCCGCGTTCCAGAGGTCGCAGACGGACGCGATCTTCGGGTCGTCGTGCGGGATGCGCGCATTCACCTGGACCACGCAACCGGTCGCGAAGTTCTCGATGTGGTAGACGCTCTCGAAGTGGTCCTTCCAGTCCACTGCGCTGATGCAGCCCAGGAACGTGTAGCCCGCCTTCTCCTTCAGGAAGCGGCACACGGGAACGAGGTCCGCGCGGTCGATCGCGACCTCGGCGAGCTGCTTGCGGACGACCTTGGCCTCCAGAAGCTTCGGACCGAAGGCGGCCTTCAGGGCCTCGAGCACCTCGGCCTCCGCCCCCGGGGTCGGCCGGTCCGTGATCTCCGGAGCGCCCGCCGCGACCGCGCTCATATCTGGATGACCTCTTCCTTCTTCAGGGCGTACTGGGTGGCCACGAACATGATGCCGAGGAAGATGAGCGGGGAGTAGCGGGCGAGGGGCTGTGTCCCGGCCCCGAGGAGCCCGCCCCACGCGAACGCCCAGAGGAGGAGGAAGATCGCGGCGACGTCGAAGACGAGGAAGATGAGCGCGAACATGTAGTACTGGAAGTGGAACTCGATCTGGGCCTCGCCCTCGGGCATCTCGCCGCACTCGTACACGAGGTCCTTCAGCGGCGTCGGGTTGGTCGGCCGGAACAGGCGGGTCGCGAAGAACGTCCCCATGGGGAAGAGGATGGCCACGATGGCGAAAATGACGACTGGGGCGTAGCTGTCGAGGAGTGCCATCCGGCGCAGGAAAAAAGGTTACCCTATTAAACCTTTGGCGGGCGCGGCTCCGACGGGCCGGGCCCGTCGGA
>JAJYKG010000082.1 GCA_021788795.1 Thermoplasmata archaeon
GCATCGAGGAGGCGGTCCACGACCTCGGGCTCCGCCTGGGTGCCCATGGTCCCGATGCGGATCGCCTGGCCGCGGAGCGGGCCGAGGCCCCCAGAAATCGTGATGTTGTGCTTCTCGCGCAGGCCCGTGGCTAGGACCGTGGGATCGATCCCCTCGGGGGGCCGCACGCAGGTCACCGTGTTCGAGACCAATTCGGTCGCGGCAACCGGCTCGAACCCCAGGGCCGCGAGGCCGTCCCGCAGGCGGGCCGCGGCGCGGGCGTGGCGTGCGAAACGCGCCTCAAGCCCCTCCTCACGGACGAGGGTCAGGGCGCGGTGGACCGCGTAGAAGAGGTTCGAGGAGACCGTCGTGGGCGTGGGATGCCAGTCCCCCCACTCGCGGGCATACTTGTCCCAGACGAAAAGGTTCAGGTACCAGCCCTCCACCGCCTTCGGGTCCGTGGTCTCCCACAGGGAGGGGGCCACCAGGAGAGGGGCGATGCCCGCAGGTGCCGCAAGGCACTTCTGCGTCGCACTGAAGGCCGCGTCGATCCCGAGCTTCCCGCCCGGGAAGGAGATTCCGCCCAAGGACGACACCGCGTCCACGAGGACGAAGGCGTCCTTCGCGTGGGCCAGCTCGACGACCTCGTCCATGGGGTTCGTGACCCCCGTCGAGGTCTCGTTGTGGATGAAGGCGACCGCCTTCGCGGGGCGGCTCAGGGCCCTCTTGAGCTTCGAAAGGTCGAACCCTTTCCCCCACTCCGAGCCGACGACGTCCACCCGGACGCGATGCGTCGCGAGGACCTCGGCGAGCCGCTGGCCGAAGAACCCGTTGTCCAGGACGACCACGCGGTCGCCTGGCCGCAGGAACGTGAAGGCAAGGGCCTCGAGGCCCGCGTGGCCCGGGCCGACGAGGGAGAAGACCTTCCCTCTCGGCGCCTCCCACAGGTAGCGCAGGAGGTCCTGCGTCTCCGCGAAGGCCTTGATCCACGCGTCCCCGTAGTGCGGGAGCGCGGGCTTGGCGAGTTCCTCCTGGACCCGGGGATGCAGGGGCACCGGACCCGGGATGAGGAGAAGCCCTGCGTCCACGTTCACGGAACGGCCAGGAGCCTACTTCAAGCTGTCCCGACACGTCGTGACACGCACGGCTTCAGTCGCGGATGCCTTCCTCGCTGACGGTGAACACGGCCTCGGCCTCGGGCAGGTTCGGGGAGTCGATCAGGCGCGCAATCCGCTTCCCGCCCTTGGACTTGCGGAGGTAGACCCGGAACGTCGCGCTGTGCCCGACGATGTGCCCGCCGATGGGCCGCGTGGGGTCTCCGAAGAACGCGTCCGGCTTCGCCGACACCTGGTTCGTCACGTAGATTGCGGCATTCTGGACGTCCCCGAAGCGCATGAGCTCGTGGATGTGCTTGTTGAGCAGCTGCTGGCGCTCCGCAAGGACGCCGCGGCCGATGTACTCCGCGCGGAAGTGGGCCGTGAGGGAGTCGATGACGACGAGGCGGACCGGGAAGTCCTTCGTCATCTCGTGAGCCTTCTCCATGAGGAGCATCTGGTGGTGGCTGTTGAACGCCCTCGCCACGTGGATGCGCTTCAGGATGGCTTCCGAGTCCAGCTCGAGCGCCTCCGCCATCTGCCGGACGCGCTCCGGCCGGAACGTCGACTCCGTGTCGATCCAGACCGTGTCGCCGTCCAGGCCGCCCTCGTCCTCGCCGCGGGTCACGTTGACGGCGAGCTGATGGGCGAGCTGGGACTTCCCGGATCCGAACTCGCCGAAGCACTCCGTGATCGCCTGGGTCTCGAGCCCGCCGCCAAGCAGCTCGTCGAAGGCCTTCGAGCAGGTCGTCAGCTTGGCGACGCTCTTGCGCCGCTCGAGGATGACGTCGCCCGTTTCGAAGCCGCCCACGTCGACGGCCTCGCGCGCGGCGGCGATGATCTTCTGCGCCACGTTGGCGCCGATCTCCGTGGCGTCCGCCAAGGCGTCCGGGGTCGCGACCGCGAGGCTCATGAGATCCGAATACCCGGCCTCCCGAAGCTTCTCGGCCGTCGCCGGGCCCACGCCGTTGAGGTCTTCCACCGCTTTCACTGAGGTGGCCACCTTGTCACCGGGCTTCTCATCCTTGGCCATACATAAGAGGGTAAGACGGGGAGATGGGTGAAACTATCGGAATCGACTGCCCCCGGGGGCCGGGGAGCGGCGCCGGGGGCGATGACGCCGGACGCTCGACGGGCTGCGATCACGCAGCGCCGCGCGAGGACCCGCGCACAGATTAATACGCGAGAAGGGAATGCGGGTCCAGACGGACCGGTGGGGCCTGCGTCGCCGCGCCGCATGAGGAGGGGAAGCATGAGCGAGCTTGCAGCCCAGCCCGCGAAACCGCACGCCGAGACGCAACGGGAGCACTCTCACAGGATTGCCCTGCGGGCCACGCCGTGGCTCGTCGTCGCGGCCCTCCTGCTCGTTCCCATCCCGGGCGCGCGGGCCCAGACCACCTTCACAACGATCATGTCGTACCGGGTGACCGGGGCCCCGAACTACACGGACCCGGGCGGCGAGCCGTTCTGGTCCGCGATCCCCTGGACGGACGTGCCCCTGGCGGCCAGCGTGTCCCCGGGAGGGGGCCACACGCCGGCGGTGAGGGTGAAGTCGGCGAACGACGGGTTCGACGTCGACATGCTCTTCCAGTGGAACGACTCCGCGGGCCCCTCGTACGAGTCCCAGCCCGAGCTGTACCGCGCCCCGAACGGGACGCTCCAGCCGCTGCCGCCCAACCCGACCGGCAACATCACGCAGCTCTACTCCAACGCGTCCTACTACTACCCCGACCGCGTCGCGATGCTCTGGTTCCTCGAGAACGCCTCGCAGCGGGCCGAATCCCCGGCGATGCGGCTCGGCAGCGACGGGGCCATCACCCAAGGAGCCGGGGAGCTCTGGCACTGGCAGTCCAACCCGACGGACAACAACCCCCTGGACACGGGCTTCCCCGGCGGCTACACGGACCCCGCCGGGAACCCGATCTACCCGGCGGACAACCTGTCCTTCGCGGAGGACGACTACACGAACACGACCGGCTTCTTCGTCATTCCCGGATCCTTCGGCGCGGGCGCCCCCAACCTCGACCCGTACGCGAACCCGTTCCTGATCCGGGTGGGGAGCGCCTTCGACAACACGACGAAGGAGTGGACCGTGGAGATGGTGCGGACCTTCACGACGACGGGTGCCGCGGCCGCCTATCAGGTCCAGCTCGAGACGGGCTCGAACGCCTACGTCGCCTTCGCGGTCTGGAACGGCCGGATGGGCGAGTCGGCGGAGTTCAAGTCCGTGTCCGCCTGGTACAACCTCACGATCCGCGACACGCCGGCGTCCGTGCCGACCGTGCCGACCGCGCCGACGGGCGGCGTGAGCCCGGCCCTCGCGGCCGTCGTGGCCGTAGGCACCCTGCTCGTCGGGCTCGCGGTGGGCCTCGTGCTCCGGGCGAAACCCGAGGGCGCGCGACCCGACGCCCGCGGAGCCGCGACGGGCGAGCCGGGGGAGAGGGACGAGACCGGCGCACCCCGGGACTCCGGGCCACCGCCTCCCGGCGGAGGGGAAGCGGGCGGCCCCGGCGGAAGGGGCTGAAGGCATGGCGGACGGACGTCGAAGGGAGCCACCGGAAGAGGACGAGCCCGCGGATGCGGGCCGGCGGGTGCTCCTGAAGTACGGCGTCGTGGCCTCCGCGATCATCGCAGCGGGGGGCATCGCAGCGATCACCCGCTTCGCCACGAACCCCGCGCCGACGACGGGGGCGGCCACGTTCCCCCGGGTCAAGGTGGGGAACGTGAACGGCCTCGCGGTGGGCCAGCCCGTGTACTTCGCCTACCCGCTGGACAACGAGCCGAACCTCTTGGTGAAACTCGGCGTCCCCGCGAAGGGCGGGGTCGGGCCCGGCTCGGACATCGTGGCCTTCAGCCAGGTCTGCCAGCACCTCGGCTGCATCTACGGGTACCTCACCCCGGGCGCGTCCCCGCCGTGCGACCCGAGCTACAAGGCGGCCGAGCCCGTGGGCTACTGCTGTTGCCACGGCAGCGTGTACGACTTCGCGAACGGGGCGCAGGTGCTCTCCGGGCCGTCGCCGCGGCCCCAGCCCCAGGTCCAGCTCGAGGTCGATCCGGCCACGGGCGACATCTTCGCGGTCGGCATGGGCCCTCCCGCGATCTTCGGGCACGACACGGGCTCGAACGACGTGACGAACGATCTCCAGGGAGGCACGCCGGTTGGATGAGACCCCCGGCCGGTCCGGCGAGGGGACCGGGCCGTGGTCCCGCCTGGCCCGGTGGGTCGACGAGCGCCTCGGTCTCTCCTATCCCCTCCTGCGGCCGGCGCCGGCGTACGCGCTCAGCCCGGCCTACTGGCTCGGGGCGCTGACCGTCGTGGCGTTCGCGATCCTGGGCGTGACGGGCGTGCTCATGATGCTGTACTACGTCCCCACGCCGGCGGACGCGTACAGCTCCACCCAGTTCATCTTCAGCCACGTGTACTACGGCCGGTTCGTGGAGACCGTCCACCTGTACACCGCGTACGCGATGGTCTTCCTCATGTTCGCCCACCTCATGCGGGGCTTCTTCGTCTCGGTCCACAAGAAGCCGCGCGAACTCATGTGGCTTGTCGGGATGGCCATGGGAGGGGTCACCCTCGCCCTGGCCTTCACGGGATACCTGCTCCCCTGGACGGTGATCTCGAAGTCGGGGACGGACGTGGCCATCGGGATGCTCGCCTCCCTGCCCCCGCCCGCGGCCAGCATCCTCCAGTTCCTCGTCGCCGGGAACGGAGGGGACTCCCAGGAGCTCCTTCGCTTCTACGACCTCCACATCGTCGTGCTGCCGGCCGTCCTCCTCGTGCTCCTGGCCGTGAAGATGTACATGCTCGAGGCCCACGGGATCTCCGAGCCGCCGTCGGGCCAGCCCCTCGCCGCGAGGAAGCTGCGGGCGGTGCCCATCTTCCCGGACGTGACCTTGTACCTCCTGGAGCTCGCGGCGGTCTTCGGCGCGGGCATGCTGCTCCTCTCGGCCCTGTTCCCGCTGAGCCTGCCGCCGGGGTACAGCCCCGCCCTGGCCGGCAGCTACACGGCGCAGCCGGACTGGTACTTCCTCTGGATGTACCAGATCCTCAAGCTCTCCGTCTTCGAGGGAGCGGGACAGGTCGTCGCGCTCACGCTCGTCACCCTCGGGGCGCTGGCCCTCCTCTTCCTTCCGCTCCTGGACCGCGGACCGGTCCGCGACCTCCGGCGGCGGCCCGTCTTCGTCACCCTGGGCGCGATCCTGGTCGCGGAGCTGGCCGTCCTCACGGTCTGGGGGCTCGAGACCCCCGGGCAGGTGATCGACGCGGCGCTCGGGGCGGCCGTCCTCGGAGGGACCGCGTTCGCGGTGGCCGCCGTCTCGTACGTCGTGTACGCGGTCCTGCTCCCGCGGGCGAAGGGGGGATCCGGCTGAAGCTCGCGTACCGCATCGTCGGCCTGCTCCTCGCCCTGCAGGTCGTGGCCACGGGCTTCCTCTGGACCCTGAACCCCACGGACCCCGGAGCGCAGGCGACCTTCGCGACGTTCCTGGGGATCGACCTGCTCGCGTTCGCGGCGGGTTCCTACCTCTACCGCACGGAGAAAACGAACGAGCCCCCGAGCCGGCTCTGGCTCGGCATGGGTCTCGTCGTCCTCGCCGTGCTCCTGGTCTCGAGCCTGTTCACTGCGTAGAGGCGCGTCGGCCGGGAGGCGCGCACGACGCGCGCACTCCGGAGAGGCCACCCTTTTATCATGGGCCGCCTTTGCGGCATCGCCCATGCCCGTCCGGCTCTCCTTCGACCGCGTCGCGGCCATCTACGACGAAACCCGCGCCCTGTCGCCGAAGGTCCTGTCCCACGTCCTGGGGATCCTCGTGGACCAGCTCCTGGGGAAGAGCGTCCTCGAGGTCGGCGTGGGCACGGGCCGGTACGCGGTGCCCCTCCAGAAGAGCGGCCTCGACGTCGTCGGCGTCGACATCTCGCACAAGATGGTCGAGACCGGCCTGGGCAAGGGGCTCAAGAACGTCGTGCTCGCGGACGGCGCGCGGCTGCCCTTCACGCCGCGGGCGTTCGACATGGCCACGACGACCCACATGCTCCACCTGGTCCCGGACTGGCGAGAGGTCCTCCTCGAGATCGTGCGGGTCACGCGCAACAGCTACTTCAGCATCCTCGAGCGCTCGTCGCGGACGACGAACCTCCACCGGGAGTACGACCGGCTCGCCGCCGAGGCAGGCTACAAGTGGTTCCCCCCGGGGCTCCACGAGCGGGAGCTGCCGGCCATCCTGCCCCCCGACCTCGTCATGCCCGTGGGACCGTTCGAGGAGGTCGTCCCCGCGGACCATCTCCTCGAGGAACTCGACGAGCGGTCCTTCTCCTCGCAGTGGGGCACGCCGGAGGCAATCCACCGCCAGGTGATGCGGGAGCTGCGGCACCGCTGGGCGGGCCACGAGTTCACGCACGCGTGGACGCTCGAGGTCACCTTCTGGCGCGTCGCCCGCCTGGCGGAGCTCGCGAACCGCCCCGTTCAGAAGTGACCCGGGGCGCCCGCGAACGTGGCGAGCGCCTTCTCCTCCAGAAAGTGGAGCTTCCCCGGGACCACCAGGCAATGGAGCGGCGGACCGAGGTCCTGGTGGAGCAGATCGTCCACGCGGCCCGCGCGCAGCCGGACCTCGGGGGAGCCCACCCGGCTGAGGACGCACGCGAGGGTCCCGGGGCCGAAGTCCGCGGTCCCCTCCGCCGCGGCCATCTCGAGGAGGGAGCGCAGGGCCTCCTTCGGGTCCAGGAACGTGCCGTCCTCGCGGAGGTCCAGGAGGACCAGGGTGTGGAGCCCCGCCCTGCGGTTCTCGAGGATGGGGTCGAGCGGACTCGTGGGCCGGAAGCCCGGGGCGGGGAACGGCACGGTCGTCGTCCGCCCGAACTTGTAGGCCTGCAGTCCGAGGGCGCCGGCCGCCGCGCCGAGGATGGAGACGCCGTGAATCACGCGCGTCGGGATCCCCGCTTCCGCGGCGCGCAGCCGGAGGTCGACATGGGTCGTCGCGACCATCGGATCCCCGGCGACGAGGAAGGCCACCCTCCGGTCTCTCGCGGCGTCGAGGACCTCCTCGCCTTTCTCCACCTGTTCCCGCGTGAGCCGCCTCACGGGCTTCCCGAGGAGCGCCTCCACGGCCCCGAGCTGCGTGCCCAGGAGCGCGGAGGTGTAGAACTCCGCGAACAAGGTGTCCGCGGCCCGCGCCTCCTCGAGCCCGCGGAGGGTGA
Source organism: Thermoplasmata archaeon (assembly GCA_021788795.1). Lineage (GTDB taxonomy): Archaea > Thermoplasmatota > Thermoplasmata > RBG-16-68-12 > RBG-16-68-12 > RBG-16-68-12. Next base: position 7,270 of record JAJYKG010000082.1, read on the forward strand.
TCCCTTTCTCGTCGTGCAGCCCGAGGCCGATGAAGACGAGCTCCCCCATGTCCCCGTCGGAAGGCGGGAGGGCTCCATGAAGGTTGGCCTCGGCATCCCTCGAAAGTTCTTCATAGCGTCGGCCGCATGGGCGGAGCGTGCGGTCCTGGTGCGTCGTCGTGCCGCGGGAGCGCGGGGAGGAGATCCGCCGTCTCCTCAAGGCGCGCGGCGTCCTGCAGAAGCACCTCAAGGTGACGGAGGCGTCGGGGCAGCTCTTCCTCCCGACGGCGGAGCGGGTCGACGTGGGCTGGCCGACGGAGGAGCGGGAGTGCGAGGAAGCCTTCACGCCCATCCGGAGCTACAAGGACATCGCCCGCGTCCCGGAGGAACTGCGTCCGCAACTGCCAACGTCGTTCGACGTCATCGGGGACATCGCGGTCCTCAAGATTCCGGAGGCGCTTCGGCCGCACCGCGAGGAAATCGGCCGCGCGATCCTGCGGGCGAACCCGAAGCTCCGGGTGGTGGCGCACGACCGCGGCGTCGCGGGCGCGTTCCGCGTGCGGGACCTCGAGATCCTCGCCGGGGAGCGCCGCACGACGACGGTTCACACGGAGTTCGGCCTGCGGTACCACGTGGACGTCGCGCGGGCCTACTTCAGCCCGCGCCTGGGCCGCGAGCGGCTCCGCGTCGCCGAGCAGGTGGCGGAGGGCGAGGCCGTGGCGGACCCGTTCGCCGGGGTCGGGCCGTACGCGATCCTGATCGCGAGGCGCCGCCGCGCGGCCCGGGTCGTCGCGTCGGACGCCAACCCCGCCGCGGTGGAGCTCCTTCGCCGCAATGTCGCCGGGAACCGCGTGGACCGCGTCGAGGTCCGCGAGGGGGACGCCCGCCTCGTGCTCCGAGCTGCGGCCCCCTTGGACCGAATCGTCCTAGACCTCCCGCATTCCGCCATGGACTTCCTCCCGGACGCCCTCGCGGCCCTGGGGCCGCGGGGCACGATCCACGTGTACGGCATCCTGGAGGACGCGGACCGGGGCGACCGCGTCCAGGCCATCCGCGAGGCCGCGGCGGCGCACGGACGCGGCGTGGAGTCCATGCGCGTCCATGTCGTCCGGGCCTACTCCCCGACCCAGCACCACGTCGCGTTCGACGTCACGGTCGGTCCAGGGTGACGCCGCGCTGGCCCTGGTAGCTGCCCGATCGCCTCTCGTACGTCGCGGCCGCGCCGGACGCGAGCGCGAGGAACACGAGCTGCGCGAAGCGCTCGCCCACGGGCAACTCGAGTACCGCCTCCGAGGCGTTGAACGCGCCGAACGTCAGGGTGCCCGAGAAGCCCGCGTCGACCATGCCGAACGAGGCGAGCACGCCGCGGCGCGCCCAGGTGGTCCGCAGCCAG
>JAJYKG010000083.1 GCA_021788795.1 Thermoplasmata archaeon
CGAACCCTTCAGTCCTGTGCACGTAAGGTTTGACGACCTCTGGGGGAGAGCCGGGTCCTTCGCGGCCCCGGCATGGGTGGGGCGGATCAAATCTGTTTCACCCAAGAATGAGTGGGTCCGTCCGGATTTGAACCGGAGTCGCCAGCACCCCAAGCTGGTAGGATTTCTTGCCGATGGGAGACCGGTGGACGGTCCCCGCACCCGTACCAAGCTACCCCACGGACCCGCGGGCGCCCTCGAAGGGTTGCAGGGCTAAATAGGTTCTCGTCGGGAACAAAAAGGAGGAACGGGGAGGGCCGTGGAACCCTCCCGGAGCCCGTCACGCGAGCTGGTCGTAGCCGAGCGTGCTGTCCTGGTACCAGGTCAGGGACCACTGGGGCGGCGCGTCGAGCGTGAAGGGCAGCATGTACGACGATGATAGCCCCTGCACGGCTCCCGTCGACGTCGTGATCGCCTCGTTGTACAGCGTGCCGCTGAACGCGTAGTCCGCGATCGGGAAGCTCGAGCAGCACGGCTGCCACTCGATCTGCGTGTACATCCCGTAGAACATCGTGCCGCTGTACGGGATCGACGCGGACCACGTCTGCCCGATCGTCGTGTCCACGATCGTGAAGTCCACGGACGTGGTCGCGAGGTTGTCCTCGATCGTCAGGACGAGGTGCGTCCCGAAGGGCGAGGCCACGCCCGGCTGCACCGCGGGGTTCATGGACGGGAGGAAGTAGTGCGCGAAGCAGTTCTTCCCAGGGACGTACCACGGGGCGATCGCGCCGCTCGTGTCCAGGTCGATCCCGAGCTGGAAGAAGCCCTGACACGTCGAGCGCGTCGTGCCGTAGTAGTTCATCGCGTTGATCTGGAAGCTCAGGATGCCGTCCTGCGGGACGTCCCACGAGTTGAGGGTCATCTCCGCGGTGAGCTTCGTGTACGCGGGCAGGAGCTGCACGAGGAGCCCAGAACCCTGGCCGTAGCCCTCCATGTTGTTGTAGCCGGGGATGTAGATCGGAATCTCGTACGTGGTCACGACGATGTCCGAGTAGTACGCGGTTCCCGAGGTCGTCTCGAGGAGCGCCTCCGCATAGCTCCCGGCGCTCGGGACCGCGACGGTGGCCGCGATCATGTCCGAGCGGTCCACATACACATCCATGACCCAGTCCGGGGTCTTCGAGCCGGCGTTGTAGACGTTCGCAGACAGGTAGACCCAGCCCGTTGGATACACGGTGCCCGTGGGCGCGGGGCCAAGGTCACTCAGGGTCGACAGGCTGCTCCCGGCCCAGACCTCGCCATTGGACACGCCGACGACGGCGACGAAGCCGTGGCCGGAGTCCGCCAGGCCGAAGAGGCCGGCGCCCTTGCCGCTGTTCAGCGCGACCTGGAAGGAAACGAAGCCGACGCCGGTCACGAAGCCCTGGCTGGCCGCGCTGATCTGCGAGCCGCCCCGCGCCGACGACGCGAGGGCCGGCTCCCCGAAGTACGTGGTCTTCGTCGTCACGGTGGGAGCGGCGCCGGCCAAGCTCGTCCAGCCATCCAGACTGCCGTCCTCGAAGTTGGAGACGAAGGCGAACGTGCCCGCGGTCCCTACCGCGGGGGACCTTTGCAGGGGCGCGTGATGCGTTCCGAGGCTCGCTGCGTTCACCGTGGGAGCCGCAGGCGCTGCCGGCGACGCCGCGAATCCGACCGCCGCGAACGTCGCGAGGCAGAGCATGAGGGCCAACCCACCCACAACCCAACTCTTCCGCGCCATGCCGCGCGGATGGCCGGTGCCCTATTTGGTCCTTTATGGAAACGGCCGGGATAGGACGCGCGATTTCGCTCAGCCGAACGGCGCGACCTCGTCGATGAGCTCCGCGTGGGAGAGGATCATGCGGCGGCAGCAGTACCGCGTTAGGCCGAGGTCGTCCAGGACCTTCCGTGGCTCCTCGCCGTTCCGGGTGCGCTCGACGAAGGGCGCCCAGGCGCTCGCGACGACCTTCCCGCAGGTGAAGCATCGGACAGGGATGATCATGGGATCACCGGTAGGACTTCTGGCGCTTCTTGCGCGCTCCGCGGCCCAGGGGTTTCTTTGGCAGCTTCCGCCGGGTGTCGGGCACGATCAGGGTGCGATCGTACTCGCGGAAGAGGGTCTCGAGGTCCTGGTCGTTCAAGTATTGGACCAGCCCGCGCGCGATCGCCGTGCGCACGGCGTCGGCCTGCCCCATCACGCCGCCTCCCTGGACGTTCACGTCGATATCGATCGTCTCGGCCTTCTTCCCGGCCAGCTTCAGCGGCTCGAGGATCTTCATCCGCGCGAGCTCGTGCGGCAGGATCTCCACGGGCACGCTGTTCACCCGCACGATCCCTCGGCCCTTCATGACGCTCGCGCGCGCCACGGCCGTCTTGCGCTTTCCGCTGGCCACGATCGTCTTCGCCATGGTGACACCTAGAATTTGGAGCCGAGCATCCGCGAGACCTCGCCCAGGCTCATGACGGGTCCCTGGGGCGGACGCTTTGCGACCTCGATGACCTCGAACGGGCCGGACTTGTACTCCGCGGGCACGTCCATGTAGACGCGGAGGCGCTTCAGAGCCTCCCGACCGCGGGCCTGCTGGTGCGGCACCATCCGGCTGATCGTGCGCCGCAGGATCATGTCCGGGCGCCGCGGGAAGAGCGGCCCGATGCCGCGCATCCGGCTCGCGGTGCTCCCGCGCTGCCTCTTCTCGAGGTAGGTGTGGAAGACGCGGCTCCGGGTGCCCGTCAGGATCGTCTTCTCCGCGTTCACGATGACGATCTCCTCGCCCCGCAGGATGCGCTTCGCGACCTCGGACGACAGGCGTCCGACCACGTGGCCCGTGCCGTCGATGATGACCGCCATGGTTACCCCAGGATCCGCACGCGGCTGCCCTTCGGGTTCTGGACCGCCAGCTCGAGCAGGCTCACGGCCCGCCCGCCCGCGGCCTCGACCTTCTTCCGCGCCGCAGCCGAAGCGCGGAACGCAGCGACCGTGACCGGCACGCTCAGGTCGCCCGTGGCCAGGAGCACGCCCGGCACCACGACCTGCTCGCCCTTCGCGGCGTACCGGTTCACGCGGGACAGGTTCACCTCGGGCCAGTTCCGGCGCGACCGCTCCAGGCGGTCGGCCACGTCCCGCCAGACGGCCACCTGGTTCTCGCGGGAGAGCTCGCGCAGCTCGTGGATGACCCGAGCCAGGTGAGCGTTCGTCTTGGACGTCTGGGCCATGAGAAGAGGGCCTCGCGGAGCGGCGTTAAATCCCTGCGCGATATAAAGGTTTGGGCGCGCGCCTCCGGGAGAGGTCCCCCGCGGCGCCGCCATCGAAAGGTTCTCGTGCCCCCGCGCCATGCCGACGGCCTATGCGTGGGGTGGTGCGGCGGCCCGGGCGTCGGGATCTTCCCGGTGGCATTCTCATCCGCAAAAGTACTAATATCACCCGGCGCAGAATAATAGTCCTGGGGTAAGGGAGTACCGGCGGTGCTCGAATGATTCGTTTTGGTCCCTCGGGGATCCCCCTGTCCTGCAAGGGTCGGACGCTGCGGGACGGGATTGAGGACATCCACAACCTCGGCCTGACGGCCATGGAGGTCCAGCTCGTCCGCGTGAACCTCAACGAGCGCTACGCGGGCGAGGAGGACGTCGGCCTCACGCCGCGCGAGGTGCCCGGGGAGCTCGTCGTCCAGATCGGCCGGCGGGAGGACCGCAAGGAAGTCCTGCTCGCGAGCCTGAGTGAGAAGATCGAGAAAGGGGACGTCCTCTACAGCCTCGCGTCCGGCGTGGCGCGGGACTACCTCGAGCTGCAGGAGCTCGGCGTCCTCGCGCGCGAGCTCGACATCGAGCTCTCCCTCCACACGCCGTACTACATGGACCTGGCCAACGCGGACGGCCTCGCAGACCGGAGCCTCCAGAGCATCATGTGGGCCGGCCTCCTCGCGGAGGCCATGGGCGGCACGATGGTCGTGACCCACCTCGGCATGTTCGGGGAGGTCGACCACAAGGTCGCGATGGACGCGATCCAGAAGAACCTCCGGGTCCTGCGGGACTGGTACAAGAAGTCCAAGGTCCACGCGCGGCTGGGCATCGAGGCGAGCGGCCGCCAGGAGGTCGTCGGGAGCCTCGACGAGATCCTCAAGCTCGCGAAGAACGTGAAGGGCATCGCTCCGGTCCTCAACTTCGCCCACGTGCACGCCCGCGGGTTCGGGCTCTTCAAGAAGCCCGAGGATTTCGATAAGGTCCTCGGCGACGTCGAGAAAGTCTCGGAGGGCCACCTGCACACGCACTTCTCCGGGGTCGAGCACGCGGATGGCAACGAGCAGCGGTACACTCCGATCAAGAAGGGGGACCTGCGGTTCGAGCCCCTCGCGGAGTGCCTCCTGGACGAGGACTACGACCTGACGATCGTCTCGTCCTCCCCGCTCCTCGAGCACGACGCGATGTACATGAAGGTCATCCTGGAGCGCGTCCTCGCGAAGCGCCTGATCCGGCCGACGAAGCCGGAGAAAGAGGAGGCGCCCGCGAAGCCGGAGAAGCCGGAGCGGCCCGCGCGGCCGGAGAAGGAGGGCCGGGGCCGGTGACCGCCGTCGCCTCGACGCGGAGCGCCTCGACGGAGGCCGTCGCCTTCCTCCTGGAGAACCTGGGCAAGGTCCTGAGCGTCGACCGCTCCCACGAGATCAAGCAGACCGTGGACACGGTCGTCTCGTCGAAGCACTTCTTCGTGTACGGCGTCGGCCGCAGCGGCCTCGCGGCGCGGGCTTTCGCCATGCGGCTCGTGCAGCTCGGGATTGACTGCTACTTCATCGGGGAGACGATCACCCCGGTGGTCCAGGAGGGCGACGGCGTCCTGATCGTCTCGAACACGGGCGCGACGATGTCGGCCGTCCAGGTCGCGAACATCGCGCGCCGCGTCGGCGCCAAGGTCATCACGGTGACGGGCGTGCGCGGATCCAAGCTGTCCCATGCGAGCAACATCGTCCTCCTCCTGCAGTCCAATGGCGGCGCGGACCAGGCGAGGCTCGCCCCCCTGGGCACGACGTTCGAGGATGCCTGCCTGATTCTCCTCGACGGAATCGTGGCCGAGGTCATGGAGCGCCTCGCCCAGACCGAGGGCGACATGCGCGCCCGGCACGCGATCATGGTCTGAGCGTCCCCCGCCGTGGTCAACGCTTAAGCGCGCGGACGGGATGGTGGCCCGCGATGGAACGGAGGCTCCGTAGCTTCGTGCAGCTCTACCTCGTGGTGGTGGCTATCTTCCTCGTCATCGGGCTCCTCCTCGCCGACCTCCTCCACCAGGACCTCGTGTTCACGCTCGCGGAGGTCTACTTCTGGGTCGGCATCGGGTACATCGCGGCCGCCACGCTCGCCTGGTCCGGCGTCGCCAACCTGTACCGGTACTCGCCGACCCTCTTCATCGGCTCGCGGAGCTACCGCGAGCAGGTCGTGCGCGCGAAGATGTGGCAGGAGGGCCGCGACGACGCGTCGTTCCTGCTCGGGCTTGGGTTCGGGGGTGCGCTCCTGGGCCTCGGCGCGGCCCTGATCGACCCGCTCTTCATCCTCGTGGACGTGCTCGTCACCGCGGCGGTGCTCTTCGTCCTCCGCGCCATCCGCTCCCGCACGGGCGCGAAGTCGTGACCTCGCGGCGCGCGGGACGGAATGGGTTTATCTACGCGCCTCGGATACTCCGCGGGAATGCCCGAGGACTTCGTCGTAACGCCCTGGGAGGTCAAGGGCGCCATCGACTACGACCGGCTCATCACCCAGTTCGGCACCGAGCGGATCACGCCCGCCCTGCTGGAGCGCATCCGGCGCCTCGCCGGGGAGCTGCACCCCATGCTCCGTCGCGGGGTGTTCTACAGTCACCGCGACCTGAACTGGATCTTGGACGAGGTCGAGAAGGGCCACCCGGTCGCGCTGTACACGGGCCGCGGCCCGTCGAGCGGGATCCACATCGGGCACATGCTCCCGTGGTTCTTCACGAAGTGGCTCCAAGAGAAGCTCAAGGCCACCCTCTACTTCCAGATCAAGATCCTGTTCAAGGACTTCGAGGACCTCGACCAGGCCACGAAGGTCGGGTACGACAACATCCTGGACATCATCGCGATGGGCTTCGACCCGAAGCTGACGCGCATCCTCGTCGACACGGAGTACATCCACCACCTCTACCCGATCGCGGTGGAGGCCGCGAAGCGCATCACGTTCTCGACCACCCAGGCGGTCTTCGGCTTCACGAACTCGAACAACATCGGGGAGATCTTCTACACGAGCATCCAGGCCGCGCCGGCGTTCCTGCCGAGCGTCCTCGCAAAGAAGGAGGTCCCCGTCCTCATCCCCTGCGGCATCGACCAGGACCCCCACTTCCGCGTCGCGCGGGATGTGGCGCCGCGCCTTGGCTTCCCGAAGCCCGCCCTGATCCACAACAAGCTCCTGATGAGCCTCCAGGGCCCGAACGCGAAGATGTCCGCCTCGGCCCCGGAGTCGAGCATCTTCACCACGGACTCGGAGAAAGCGGCGCACAAGAAGATCAACAACGCCTTCACAGGCGGGAGGGCGACGGTCGAGGAGCAGCGTCGGCTCGGAGCGAACCCCACGATCTGCCCGGTCTTCAACTTCTACGAGTTCATCTTCGACCCAGACGACAAGCACCTCGCGGAGGTGGACCGCACCTGCCGCTCGGGGGAGCGCCTATGCGGCGAGTGCAAGCAGGAGCTCTGGGGGCTCGTGGGGCCGTTCCTGAAGAAGCACCACGAGGCGCGGGAGAAGGCGAAGGACCGCGTCGAGGAGTTCGTCGTCCGCGACTGAATCGCGGTCACGCTAGGATGCGCGTGACCCGGAACCCGTTGTCGAAGACGAGCGCGTGGTAGTCTGTGGCGTGGCGCGTGCCCCGCATCTTGACGATGCGGATCTGGCGCTGCATCCCGAAGTCGCCCTGCCTCGCCAGGCGCAGGTGCACGATGCCGTCGGCCAGATAGTCCTCCTTGTGCTTCGCGAAGACCTGGCGCCCCGCGAGCCCGTCGTCGCTCGGAAGCTCGCCGAGGAGGAACGTGGTCGCCTGGAGCCCGCGGAGCCACCGCACCAGGGCGAAGAGATCGCGGCGCGCGTCCGCGAACTTCGCGAGGATCTCCAGGGCGTCCAGGGAATCGATCACGAGGAGGCGGTAGTCGAAGGAGCGGCGCAGGCCGTTCGCGTAGAGCTTGAAGAGGTCCATCCACGGCTGGTCCGCCGGCCCGGTGAAGGTCTTCCGAAGCGCCGCGAGGTCCAGGAGGCTCAGGTTCCCGCCGGAGTCGTCGAGGCGGTTGCCGAGGCCCTCCATGTGCTCGAGGAGGCTCGCCCGGCTCTGCTCCAGGGACACGTACAGTCCCTTCACGCCGTGGCGGGCGTTCTCGTGCAGGACGTGGTACGTGAGCGACGTCTTCATCGTCCCGGGCGCGCCCGACACGAGCACGAGGCTCCCCTGGGGGATGCCCATCCCGAGAATGTCGTCCAGCCCATCCACGTACGTCTTGAGGAAGTTCATCGCGGGTCCCCCGCGATCGCGGCGAGCCGCCGCCGGATCGATTCAACCTGGCCCTGGATGCGGACCTTCTCCTGGGGCACGTCCACGACCTCCGCGAAGGCGGCGAGGTCGACGGCCGCCCGGTCCGCGAGGTGCGAGACATCCTCGGGGCGGAGCTCTTCCGGGGTCCGCCCGAGCTTCGCGAGCTCGGACCGGAGCACGCCTTCCCCCGCGTCGCCGAGCTGCTCCACGAAGACCGCACGGGTCCGCTCGAACAGGGACCCCCGCTCGCCCAGATCGCTCGCGGCGGTGAAGAGTTCCTCCATCTCCCTGCCCTTCCAGTAGTCCGCGGCGGTCACGAGGAGGCCGCGGTCCGAGGACGCGGCCCGCCGGGAGGGCCAGTCGCCCTTCGACAGGTCCGCGGGATCCCGGGCCGCGAAGGCCCGCAGCGACTCCGCCGCGGCGTCGGCCTGGGTGCGGAGGCCCGCGCGCGCGGCCGCATCCGCCGCGGTGGCCCCGAGCTCGGAGAGGGCGCGCGCGAGGAAGCCGAGGAACGCGTCCGCGTGGGCGAGGGTGAGGTCCTGCTGGCGGACCCCCTCGCTCCGCGCGAAGGCGTCCAGGAGGCGCCGGGCCCCGGGCCCGAAGGACGCGGTCAGGACCGCCTCGAACTCGTCCGCAGGGTCCGGGAGGGCCCACCATGGGTAACCGTCCGCGCGGAGATCCGCCTTCTCCGCGGCGGTCAGGCGGGAGGCCGAGGCGACGAGCGCGCCCCCGGTGTCGCGCGCGACCTCGCGCAGTCGGAGCACCGCCTCGCGCGTCCGCGACCACCCGGACATCATCGCGACGTCCGCGAGGTCGGGGAGCACCGCGAGCCCGCCGGGCGCGCGTGCGTAGAACTCGGAGACCGTGCCCAGCATCTGGGCGGCCGCGTGCCGCGTCGGCACGAGGGCCGCGGTCGCACCCGGGGTCGGGCGGCCCAAGACGAGGACGGGCTGGCAGA
>JAJYKG010000084.1 GCA_021788795.1 Thermoplasmata archaeon
CGTGCCGCCGGGGCCGAAGTCGAAAGCCGCCCTGGAACGGAAGGAGAAGTTCATCACGAAGGGCTTGCGGGTCGGCCTGCCGCTCGAGCTCACGCGCGCCGAGGGGCCGTTCGTGGAGGATGCGGACGGCAACGTGTATATCGACCTGGGCGTCGGGATCGGCGTCCACAACGCCGGGCACCGCCCGCCCGCGGTCACCCGCGCCGCGAAGGCGCAGCTCGACAAGCTCACCCACATCTGCTACAGGGTCGCAACGTACAAGCCGTACACGGTCGTCGCGGAGGTCATGGCGGGCCTCTGCCCGCCCGGCCTCACCCAGAGCATCTTCCTGAACTCCGGCTCCGAGGCGGTCGAGAACGCGGTGAAGATCGCCCGCGCGTACACGAAGAAGCCTTGGATCGTCTCGTTCCGGACGGCCTTCCACGGACGCACGCTGCTGGACATCAGCCTCACGGGGAAGGAGAAGCCCTACCGCGAGGGCTTCGGTCCGCTCCTCCGCGAGGTCCTGATCCTCGACTACGCGTACCCGTACCGCGACCCCGAGGGCCGCTCCCCGGCGGAGTGCGCGAAGGCGCGCGTCGAGGAGATCGAGGCCGCGATCACGAAGCCCGAGGTCGAGGGACAGGTGGGCATGCTCATCGCCGAGCCCGTGCAGGGCGAGGGTGGCATCATCGTCCCGCCCAAGGAGTTCTTCCCGCTCCTCCGGAGGCTGTGCGACGACCATGGCATCCTGCTCGTGGACGACGAGGTCCAGGCGGGCATGGGCCGCACGGGGGCGCTCTGGGGCATCGACAACTGGAACACGGTCCCCGACCTCCTGGTGAGCGGCAAGGCGCTCGGCGGCGGCCTTCCCCTCGGCGGGGTCACGGGCAAGCCGGCCATCATGGAGGCGCCCGGCCCGGCGAGCCTCGGCGGCACGTTCGGAGGCAACCCGGTCGTCTGCGCCGCGGCGCTCGAGGCCGTCAAGGCGATCCAGAAGGTCATCCCCCGGGTCCCGAAGCTCGAGGCCCTCCTGGCGAAGCGCCTGAACGAGATTGCCGAGGGGCACGAGCGGATCGGCGAGGCGCGCGGCATCGGCGCGATGTGGGCCCTCGAGTTCGTCAAGGACCGCCGGACGAAGGAGCCCGACCCGGAGCTGGCGCGGGCCGTGCAGCTCGCCGGCCTGAAGAACGGGCTCATGCTCCTGCCCGCCGGGTACTACGGCAACTGCGTGCGGCTCCTGCCGCCGCTCAACATCCCGCTGCCCCTGATGGACAAGGCCCTCGGTCTGCTCGAGGACTCGATCGACATGGCCCTCGCGGGCAAGGCGTAGGGAGGGCGGCACGATGGCCCAGAAGACGGCGACCCTGCTCCCCGAGGTCCAGAAGAGCTACGGGGACCTGAAGAACTTCATCGGCGGCAAGTGGGTGCCTTCCACCGCGACCGAGTGGCTGGACGACACGAACCCTGCGACGGGCGAGCGCATCGCCCGCGTGCCCCTGTCCCCAAAGGAGGACATCGACGCGGCCGTGCAGGCGGCGAAGGGCGCGTGGGAAGAGTGGCGCGAGACGCCGCCGATCTCGCGCGGTCGGTATTTCTTCGCCCTCCGCGACCTCATGGAGGAGCACTTCGAGGAGCTCGCTCGGATCGTGTCGCAGGACCACGGCAAGATCATCGACGAGGCGCGGGGCGAGGTGCGCCGCGCGATCGAGAACGTCGAGGTGGCCGCGGGCATTCCGAGCCTCATGATGGGCTACAACCTCGAGGACGGCGCTGCGGCGGGCATCGACGAGGAGGTCCTCTACCAGCCCCTCGGCGTGTTCGCGGGCATCAGCCCGTTCAACTTCCCTGCCATGGTCCAGTTCTGGTTCTGGCCCTACGCCGTGGCCACGGGCAACTGCTGGATCGCCAAGCCGTCCGAGCAGGACCCCCTCGTCCAGAAGTACGTCGCGGACCTCGTCGACAAGGCGGGCTTCCCTCCGGGGGTGTTCAACCTGGTGAACGGCGCGAAGGAGGCCGTCGAGGCGATCTGCGACCACCCGGACATCCGCGGCGTGTCCTTCGTCGGGTCCACCGCGACCGCGAAGCTCGTGTACGCGCGCGCCGCGTCCCACGGCAAGCGCGCCGCCTGCGGCGGCGGGGCGAAGAACCTGCTCGTCGTCCTCCCGGACGCCAAACTGGACAAGATCGTGCCCAACATGATCTCGTCCGTCTACGGGACCGCGGGCGAGCGCTGCCTCGCCGGGTCCGTCGTCGTGGGCCTCGACGAGGCGCACGACAGCGTGCGGAAGAAGTTTTCCGAGGCCGCGGCGAAGCTCAAGGTGGGCTACGGGCTCGATGAAACGGTCCAGATGGGCCCCGTGATCACGAAGAAGCACCAGGAGCGGGTCCTGGGGTACATCGACAAGGGCGAGCAGGAAGGGGCCAGGGTCGCCCTCGACGGGCGCGGCGTGAAGGTCGCCGACTATCCCGGGTACTTCGTGGGGCCGACCATACTCGACGGCGTGACCCCGGACATGACCGTGGCGAAGGAGGAGATCTTCGGCCCCGTGGTCAGCTTCTTCACGATGGACAGCCTGGACGACGCGATCGAGTGGATCAACCGGAGCCCCTACGGGAACGCGGCGTCCATCTACACATCCAGCGGAAAGGCCGCACGGGACTTCCGCTACCGCGTCCGCGCGGGCAGCATCGGGATCAACCTCGGCATCGCGGCCGCGATGGCCTACTTCCCCTTCGGCGGCATGAAGAACTCGTTCTTCGGGGACCTCCATCCTCAGGGACGCGACGCGATCCGGTTCTTCACGGAGAGCAAGGTCGTCATCACGCGCTGGGTCTGACGCGATGGATGCCCCCGAGCTGACGAACTTCGGGTCGCTCGTCCGCTTCGCGCTCCAGCTCGAGGCTGCCACTGCCGCCTTCTACCGCGAGGCGGCGGAGCTTCTGGGCCCGGGAGCTGCCGCCGACACGGCGCGGCGCCTCGCGGAGGAGCATGAGGCGCGCCGCGTCCTCGTGGAGCGCACGCGGCAACAGAAGCTGAACGAGATGGTGCTGGAACCCATCAGTGGGCTGGACGGGTCGCGATACGTGTTCGACGCCTCGGTCGCTTCGGTCGCGGAGATCCGGGCGAAGGCGGTCGCCCTCGAAGGGGTCGCGTCCCGGCTCTACGGCGAGTCCTCGGTCGTGGCGAAGTCGCTCCTGACCGAGGCGGCGCGCACGTTCCGCAAGCTGGGGGACCAGAACGCGGAGAACCTGGCCCGCGCGCGAGAGGTCTTCCCGGCATGACCCATCGGACCGGGAAGGAAGTTAGGTCAGCCAAAATTGTACATCCCGTGCGCGCCTTGGCGGTTCCTGCTCCATGGTATCACGTCTCAATGCAGGTCCGTTCCCCTCCATGGAAGTCACGAATTTCGGCGGACCTAATGTCTTGTTCGATAATTGCACCAAGTACGGACTTGAAACTTGGTATGTAAAGAAGACTATATATAGGGGCGCGTCTCTCGGTAGTCCCGGGAGCAACGGAACATGGCCAAGTCCCATCCCTGTGGAGGACCCGGATGCGCGGGGCTCGCAGCGATCGCGATGATCGGCTCCGAGCTCAAGCTGAGCGTCCTCCACAGCCTGATGAGCGGGCCCAAGCGGTTCAACGAGCTGCGCGGGTCCACGGGGATCTGCCAGAGTTCCCTCGCCAAGACCCTCAAGGAGCTCGAGGAATCCGGGATCATGGAAAGGCGGGTCATCCTCGACCGACCCGTGGCGGTGGAATACCGCCTCACGCCCATGGGGGAGGACCTCTCGGATGCCCTCCGTGGGTTGGATCGCTGGGCCAACCGCTGGGTCATGGGCGAACACTCCCGAAAGGTGATCGCATGAGCAACTTCCGATCGTGGGATGTGAAAGATGGTCCGATGCCCCCGGCCCCCAAGCCGAGGGAGGAACGCCAAGTGCGCGAGACCGCGCGATGCCCGAACTGCGGCAGCTTGGCCATCTACGTGGACCCGATCCGCGGCGAGCGGGTCTGTGACAACTGCGGCCTCGTCCTCGACGAGGGCATGGTCGACCAGGGTCCCGACTGGACCACGTTCGAAGGCGACGACCGGATCCGCGCGGGTCCGCCGCCGTCCGTCATGGCCCCGGACAAGGGCCTGGGCAGCATGGTGGGCAACGGCCTGCGGGACGCGAAGGGCAACCCCATCGACGCCCGCTCCGTGGCCGCGCTGAACCGCCTGCGCCGCGTGAGCCAGTGGACCCGGTACGATCGCACGGAGCGCGCCCTGGCTCCCGGCCTCGCGCAGCTCTCCTCCCTGTCCAGCCGCCTCGGCCTCGCCCCTGTCTTCCGGGAGCGGGCCGCGATCCTGCTCCGCCAGACGATCGAGGCGGGCCTCTCCCGAGGGCGGTCCATGGACGCCATCGTCGCCTCCGTGGTCTACCTGGCCTCGAAGCAGCTCGGCGCGCCCCGCGGGCTCCACGAGCTCGCCCAGGCGACGGGCGTGACGGTCCACCGGATCTCCCTGACGGCCAAGGTCGTCAGCCGCGAGCTCGGGGTCTTCGCCCGCGCCAGCCGCGCGGAGGACTTCGTGCCGCGGTTCGCCTCCCAGCTCGAGTTGAACCCTCAGGTGGGCGAACGGGCCTTGGCCCTCGTCGGCCAGGTGAAGGACGCGAAGCTCCTCGAGGCGAACTCGCCCGTCGGGATCGCCGCGGGCGCGCTCTACCTGGCCTCGGAGGAGCTCGACGTGCCCGTCACGCAGGCGCAGATCGCCCGCCTGACCGGGGTCTCCGAGGTCACGATCCGCAAGCACTACCGTCTGCTCAAGGAAACCCTGATGCAATCCGGGGGGTACACGGAAACCAGCCATGAGGCCGCCTGAAGAACCGAGTCGAATGGTTAAAGAGCCGGGGCGGGGTTCTCCCCCTCCGCCGGAGGCAGCTTGATCGCCGGGATCTGCGCAACTTGCGGACTCCCTAAGGAACTGTGCGTCTGTGAGGACCTGGGCCGCGAGACGACCCTCCTCACGGTGGACCTCGACACCCGCCGCTACGGCAAGGCCGTGACGGTCGTGCGGGGCCTCGAATCCCGTCCGGACGAGGCGGCGAAGCTGGCGCGCGAGCTCAAGAAGGGCCTCGCGACCGGCGGATCCGGGAAGGACGGGCTCATCGTTCTGCAGGGCGACCGCCGCAAGGACGTGGTCCGTCTTCTGCAACAGAAGGGCTACACGGTCCGCTGAGTCCCACGGGGGCGCGCCTTCATTAGGCGCCGGGACCTTCGCACCCCGCCCAGGGTGAACCATGAAGGCCGTCCTGCTCCCTCGCTACGGCGGACCGGAAGTTCTGGAATACGTCGAGGACCGCCCCGAGCCCGTCCCCGGACCGGACGAGGTCCTCCTCCATGTCCACGCGGCGTCCCTGAACCACCTGGACCTGGCCGTCCGCAAGGGCATCCCGACGCTCAAGGTCACCCTGCCCCACATCCTCGGCGCCGACGTCGCGGGGGAGGTCGCCCAGCTCGGCTCCGACGTGACGGGCTTCGAGCCCGGGGACCGCGTCGTCGCGAACCCCGGGCTGACCTGCGGCCGCTGCGAGTTCTGCATCGCGGGGGACGATTCCCTGTGCCCCGACTACCGGATCCTGGGGGAACACGTCCCCGGGACCTATGCGGAGTACGTCGCCGTGCCCGCGCGGAACCTCCTCCCGATCCCCGTGGACATGGACTGGGTCCCCGCGGCCGCGGCCCCCCTGGTCTTCATGACGGCGTGGCGGCTCCTCGTCACGCGCGCCGCGATCCGGCCCGGGGAGGACGTCCTCGTCCTCGGCGCCGGGTCCGGCGTCTCCACGGCCGCGATCCAGATCGCCAAGCTGGCCGGCTGCACCGTGTACACGACGAGCTCGAGCGACGCGAAGCTCAGGCGGGCGAAGGAGATCGGCGCCGACGTCGTGGTCAACTACAAGGAGATGCCCTGGAGCAAGGCCGTCTGGGAGCTCACGGGCAAGCGCGGTGTGGACGTCGTCCTGGACCACGTCGGCGAGGCGACGTTCAAGGACAGCCTCCGCTCGCTCCGGAAGGGGGGCCGCCTGGTCATCCCCGGGGCCACGACGGGCCCCATGCCGCAGATCGACCTCCGCTACGTGTTCTGGCGGCAGCTCTCCGTCCTCGGGTCCACGATGGCGAACCGGCGGGAGTTCGGGGAGGTCATGAAGCTCGTGTTCATGGGCCGCCTCAAGCCCGTGGTCGACCGAGTCTTCCCCCTCGCGGAGGCGGCGCAGGCGCACGCCTACCTGGAGAAGGGGGAGCAGTTCGGGAAGGTCGTCCTGCGGGTCGCCTAGGCCGCGGGCGCGTCGTGCGGACGCGGCTTCGCCGGCGGCAGCCGTGCCCCGATCATCTGCACGAGGTCCTGCGTCTCCGGGAAGTGTTCCGCGCGGTCCAGGGAGAACAGCACCTCGCCGTCCAGGGCGACGTCGTACACGCCGTGGTCCCCGGGCACGAGGCGGAGGGCGTGGAGCCGGTCCCCGTGTTCCTTGAGGATCGCGTCCGCGTCCTGGATGGCCTTGAACTGGTACCGGCACGGGACACAATAGGTGATCGTGACCTCCGCCATCGGCCTCGATTTACGGCGCCCTTCGATAAGAACCTGTCTCAGCCGGGGGACGCGGCCTCCTCCGACGTCCGCCGCGGCTGGCCCTTGCAGGCGACGGGGCGGGCCGCGGGCTTCGCGGACCGCGCGAACAGGCGGAGCCGCGGGAGCTTCAGGGCCGCCCTCCGCCGGCGCGGCGCGGACGCCAGGAGCCAGTGCACCGAGTCGCCTCGGTACTCCAGGCGCGCGTACTCGCGCAGGGCTTCGTTCCTCGTCAGGCGCACGTGTCCATCGAACGGGATGGCGTACATGTCTTGTACCTCGGAGGGGAGAAGGACGGCCGCGACGAGGATATTTGACCCGCCATGGACGGCCGTCGAATGACGGCACTAGTGATATACCCCTGGAGGCCCATGGGACCCGCATGGCCCTCTGGGAAGTGTCCTTCCGCGCCCAGTACGACTACCCCTTCATCCAGATGTCTGCCCGCCATCCAGGCATCCCGATCTCGATGTGGTGCATCTGGGGGCGCGAGCTCCTCCAGGTCCCGACCCAGGACGAGCGCGAGCTCGCCGCGATCGCGAAGGAGATCGGCAAGGCGGGCCGCGTCATCGACAAGTGGATCGAGGCCCAGGAGGCGCGGATCTTCATGCTCCGCTGCACCTGCGACCTCTATGAGAAGAGCCCCTGGAACGTCTGGGGGAACTACGAGTTCGTCGACGCGCCGCCGGCGGTCTACCAGGACGGCTGGGGCTACTTCCGCGTCCTGAGCTTCGAGCAGGAGCAGACGAAGGAACTGTTCCGGGACTTCAACGCGCTCGGCCGCGCGGAGCTCATCCGGAAACGTGAGATCCCTCTCAACTTCCTCCCGTCGAGCGTGTGGGTGAACAGCCTCTTCGCCGACCTCACGGGGAAGCAGATGGACGCGCTCCTGAAGGCCCACCGCTACGGGTACTACGCGAGCCCGCGCGAGGTAACGACGGAGAGCATCGCGCGGAGCCTCGGCGTCAGCCGCTCCACGTACGAGGAGCACCTCCGCAAGGCCGAGAACCGGATTATGGCGTCCCTGATTCCGTACCTGCAGCTCTTCGCCGCGGCGGAGAAGCGGCCCGAGCCGGTCCTGGAGAAGACGACCGTTCCTGCCCCCGAGGCCGAGTCGTCCGACGCCTAGGCGGCCTCACGCGGACGGCGGGGTGGCCGGAGGGGGTGCGGGCGGTCTGGGGCCCGCGGCCGCAGGCGCCGGGGCGGGAAGCGGCGCCGAGCTCGTTTCTCCGACGACCTTCCCGCGGACGACCGCTCCCTTGTCGACGTAGATGCGGCCGCCCTCGTTGACGACGTCACCGAGGACGAGGCCGTAGACCTCGAGGTCTCCGCCCGTCGCCTTGCACGTCTTCGTCACCAGGGTCCTGAGCACGGCCTTGCCCGTGCGCTCCACGACCAGGTTCCCGGCCACCATCCCGGAGACCTCGCAGACGCTGTTGTCGCGGACGAAGAGGTCGCCGCGGACCAGACCGGTCATCTGCGTCGGCCGCGGGCCGATGACCACGACGGAGCCCTCGAAGCGCTCGTCGAGCACACCGCCGCGGAAGATGCGCACCATGTCGCTCGCCTCTCCCGCGGCCAAGCGGCCGACGTTACTTCAAGGTTCCCATTCGGGGGGCGCCGGAATACCAAAAACGGACCCGGAAACAGCCCCGGGCGCTTATGAACCGGGCGCCGGGGTCCCGCCGACGTCGACGCGGACGGGAAGATCGCGCACCCCTGGACCACACCTTGAGTCTCATTTGGAAAGCGTATGTCACCACTAACGTCCTCCGCCTAGCTCAGGTAAGGACTTAAACCGCTCGCGGCGCATACACGGGTTCATGGGATGGGCTGCATTCCGCGGGTTCGACTTGACCCGCGAACAGATGGAGCG
>JAJYKG010000085.1 GCA_021788795.1 Thermoplasmata archaeon
GCCCTCGCGCGGCAGGACGCGAACCGCGTGCGGCCCCGCGTCCGCTGCCCGCAATGCGGCAAGGAGTTCGGCCAGGACGTGTACCTGGCCCACCGGGCCGTCGTCCACGGCCCTCAGGGGAGCTCGCGGCAGTAGACCGTCCGGCCCGTGGACCGGTAGCCCAACGCCTTCCAGAAGGCCGCGGCGGCCGCGTTCGTCGGGAGGACCTCGAGGTCGATCTGGTCGACGTGCATCGCCTTGGCCTCCTCGAACAGCCGCATCGCGAGGGCGCGGCCCACGCCCTTGCGGCGCATCGTGGGGTCGACGAAGAAGTCGTTCAGGACGAGGACGCGGCCCAGCTCCGCGGAGGGCTGGTACACCGCGAGGGCGACGCCCACCACGGCGCGCTTCTCCCGGGCCACGAGGAGGAGGCCACCGACCCGGTTCCGGAGGACCTGTTCCACGGCCCACGAGATGCGGTCGGGGCGGGGCTTGAGGCCCTCGGACGCGTGGTACGCGGCGATGAGGCGCTCCGCGTCCAGGCGGTCCGGCGGCGCGGCGCGCTCGACGAGCACCATGGGGCGCCGCGAGTCGGGGCGACCGTATAAGGCTTGCGCGCGCCACGTCAGAAGAGGGTCACGCGGACGCGCTCGCCCTTCTCCACCGCGCCCACGTCCGCGGGGATCTCGATGTAGCCGTCCGCGTGGGCCATGGATGTGATCGCGCCGCTCTCCTTGAACGCCGGGACCGCCCGGCCGTCGACGAGGCGGACCGTGTGGACCTCCGCGCGGCCCAGCGGGCTCGAGAGGCGCTCCGCCAGGGGGACCTCGAGGACGCGCCCGGTCGGCGCCGGCAGGCGGGCCATCCTCCGCAGCATGGGAGCCAGGAGCACGTAGCAGTTGCTCAGGCAGGAGGTCGGGTTCCCGGGCATCCCCAGGACGGGCGTGCCCGCCACGTGCCCCAGGATCGTCGGCCGGCCCGGTTTGATCGCGACGCCGTGGAACAGGAGTTCGCCCGCGGACCGCAGGACGTCGAGGATCAGGTCCCTCTCCCCGACGCTGGATCCGCCGCTGAAGACGACGACGTCCTCCTTCGCGGCCGCCTCCAGCGCGGCCCGCAGGTCCTCGAGGCGGTCCCCGACGCGGCCCCGGGGGACCGGCTCCCCGCCGGCCTCGCGCACGGCCCCCGCCATCGTGTACGAGTTGATGTCGTACACCTGGCCGGGGCCCAGCCGCGTCCCGGGGGGCACGACCTCATCCCCCGTGCCCAGGAGGGCCACGCGCGGCCTCGCGTACACGCGGACGGAGTCCCGCCCGATCGCCGCCAGGGCGCCCACCTTCGCGGGCGTGAGCCGCTCGCCCGCCGCCAGCACGAGGGACCCTTTCCGGATGTCCGAGCCGCGGGCCGAGACGTTCTCCCGCGGGCGGACCGGACGGAAGACGCGGACCATGTCTTTCTCCCGCTCCGTGTCCTCGACCATGACGACCGCGTCGGCCCCGGCGGGCATCGGCGCGCCCGTGGCGATCTGCGTGCCGAGGCCCTTGCCCGCGCGCTTCCTCGGGACCTCCCCCGCGTGCACGCTCTCCTGGACGCGGACCGCCGCGGGCGAGGTCTTCCCCGCGCGGGCGACGTCCTGCGCGCGCACCGCGTAGCCGTCCATCGCCGCGCGGTCCGCCGGGGGCACGTCGATGGGCGCCCGGACGTCCTCCGCGACGACGCGGTGCAGGGCATCCGGCAGGCCCACGGTCTCGCGGCGCTCGATGGGCGTCGCGGCGGCCAGGCACAGGGAGAGGGCCTCGTCCAGCGGGAGCAGGGCCTTCAGGGGGCGCATCCCGTGGCCCTCGTGGCCCGCGCCCTTCCTCTGTCCCGCGGGCGCGGTCATCGGGTCATCACTCCGACCGCGTGGGGCAGCTCGGGGAGGATGAGCTTCTCCACCGCGAGCCGGCACGCGTCCGGCGATCCGGGGAGGCAGAAGACGAGGCGGCCGTGGTAGACGCCGGCCGCGGCGCCGCTCAACCACGCCGCGCTGCCGATTGTGTCGTAGGAGAGGCGTCGGAAGAGCTCGCCGAAGCCCGGCAGGGCGCGTTCGAAGTAGGGTGCGAGGGCGGGAATCGTCACGTCGCGCCGCCCCAGGCCCGTGCCGCCGTTCGTGATGATCGCGTCGCAGGTCCACGAGGCCTGCTCGACCGCGTCCGCGATCGCCTTCGCGTCGTCCTTCACGACCGCGTAGAAGAGGACCGTGTGGCCCGCCTTGAGGAGGAGGTCCTTGATCAGCCGCCCCGAGTCGTCCGTCTCCGGGGTCCGGCTGTCCGAGCTCGTGACGACCCCGCACTTCACCGAGGCGGGGGCGTGCTCCTTGTGCGCGTGGGGGACGGCCATGGGAACGGCGGGAGAAGACCGGGGCGGGAGAAAAGGTTCGCGCCGCGAAGTCGACCTTGTTTAATAGACAATCGCCTAATTCGGGCCTTATAAGGGGGGCGCACCTCGGGCCTCATTGAGGATGGGGCTAGGGAGTGCACTCCGGGAAGCTTCCCGCGTCGGTCAGTCGTGGGCTCGGTCCTGAAGCTATGGCGTCGGCGGAACGTCCTCGCCCTGCGCCGCGTGGACCTGCGGTTCGTCGACGACGTCCTCGGGGACGACGTCGGCCGCGGTCGTCCGGTGGCGTACCGGTCGGGGACCGAGCTCAAGGTCCGCTTCCTGGGATGGTCCTTCCGGGAGCGGTTCCTGACGCGGATCGCTCGCCTGGCCTCGGGCCTCCTGGGCCGCGGGGCCTGCGGCCTCGGGCGGGAGACCCCGAGTCACGACGTCCTCACGGGCTTCTTTCCTCGCCTGGAGGCGTGCATCGAGCACGTCTTCCGCCGCCTCGTCGAACGCCTCGTCGCGGCCGGCGTCCTCGGACGGGCACAGGCGATCGACACGACCCTCGTCCGGGCGTACAAGAACGACGCGTCGGCGCGGAGCAACTGGGACGCACGGTGGAATCGGTGGGCCCTCGGGTACAGCCTCCTCGTCGTGTCGGATCAGGAGACGCACGCCGTGCCCGCGGCGCGGGGGCGGCCGACGATGGCCGTGCCCGCGTCGCTCGCCGTCGAGGTGTGCGAGGAGACGCGCCGACGGTGCGGCATGGACGTCCTCCTCGGGGACAGCGAGTTCGACCCGCCCGCCCTCGATGCGGGGGCGCGGGACGCCGGCGTGCTGCCGGTCGTCCTCCGCAACCGGCGGAGGTACGGCAGGACGACGGACACGAAGTACCGCGTGCAGGAGGGGTGGGGCGTCGACCGGCGGACCTTGGACCACTGGTATCGTCGGCGCGTGGCGGTGGAGCAGCTCTTCAAGCGACCCAAGGTGGATCTCGGACTGGAGGACGTGCGCCTGAAGGGATTGGACCGCGTGCGGGTCCACGCCTTCCTCGTCGTCCTCCGGCGGGGCCTGCAGGTCCTCGAGGCGCGGATGCGGCAC
Source organism: Thermoplasmata archaeon (assembly GCA_021788795.1). Classification (GTDB taxonomy): domain Archaea; phylum Thermoplasmatota; class Thermoplasmata; order RBG-16-68-12; family RBG-16-68-12; genus RBG-16-68-12. The sequence continues at coordinate 3,439 of JAJYKG010000085.1, forward strand.
GGAAACCTGCGAGGGACCGCGAAGGAGGCGGTTCTCTATTGTTTAAGGTTGATTTGCCCCGATTCGGCCTTCCCCGCGCCCCGGGGGGCGGTCCCCGGGTCGCGCCGGACGCCGAGCCGCGCGAGGCGAATACGTAGCATAGGATTTTTGTCCGAGAAGCCATGTGGGGGCCAGGGAACACGAGACAGTGTGGTGAAGGCAAATGGGTCTGATCGAAGGAGTCATGCTAATCGTGGGCGCGTTGGTGCTGCTGACGGGGTCGCTGTACCTGATCCCGGCTCTGGGGAAGTCGCTGGAGAAGCTCGCCAAGTGGCTGGGCGGGTTCCAGGCCATCATCGGGATCATTTCCATCATCGTGGCGATCCTCTACTTCGGCAGCCTCGCGAGCATCGTGCTGCTGATCGTCGGCCTGATCCTCGCGGCGAGCGTCATGTCCGCGCTGCCGGCCGTCGGGAAGTACATCGCACGGCTCACGAAGTTCCTCGGGGCCTTCCAGACGATCATCGGCATCATCGCCCTCATCGTCGGGATCTTCAGCATCCTCTGAAACCGCGGGCGGCCTAGGGCCGGGAATCCCTGAACCCGCGTCAGGAAGCGAAGCGGACGAAGGGCTCGACGCGGCCGGCGACGGTGGCGTCACCCAAGGCGGCGACGAGATCGGCCGAGGAGGCCAAGGGCCGGTGGCGCACGATCCGCGCCGCGCGCTTGGCCCCGACGCCCGGCAGGGCCTCGAGCGCCCTCAGCGAGGCATGGTTCACGTCCAGCGGGAACTCCACCCCCGTCACGGAGCGCTCCCCGTGGCTCGTGACCTTGACGTCCACGAATCGATTGAGGGCGAGGTCGTAGGGAAGGCCGACCAGGATCGGGTAGGTCCCGATCTGGCGCCCGTACGTCACATGCCCGCCGCGGATCTCCAGGTACACGTTCCGCAGGACCGTCCCTTCGGGGAGGACGCGCTGGAGCATCTCGCGGTCCACGCCCGTCCGCACGGCCTCCTTGAACCGCCGGAACTCCGTGTGCAGGCCCGTGGGCTCGAACGCCTGCCGCACCGGACGCACCTGGCGGAGGTTGATCCGCCGGACCCAGAGATCCTCCGCGAGCAGCCGCCTGAGGAACGCGAGGTTGAGGTCGAACGTCTTCCGCGTCTCGCCCGTGAGTCCGGCGATGAAGTTGAGGCCGGGCAGGAGCTGCGGCATCCCGCTCTTGTCTCGCTCGCGACCGATCGCGTTGACCATCCGGATGGCCTCGAGACAGCCGTCCGCGTCGATGTTCAGGTTGTTCGCCTCCATGACCGCGGGGTCCGCGGACTCGAGGCCGAAGGAGAGGAGGTTGCCCGGGGAGGTGTAGCGGACGAGGAGCTCCAGACCCGCCCGCGCCTCGTCGGGGTGGGCGACCATCATCGCGGGGTCGCCGTTGTCCGTGTGGAGGATGCGGAGCCCCGGCGCGGCTTCATGGATCCCGCGGAGGAGCGCCTCGAGCGCGGCCACGTTGATCTGCGGCGTCGGCGACGTGCCGAGGCCCAGGGCCTGGTAGCTGAAGAAGTCCGCCTGCCCGCCCAGACGGAAGTTCACCGCGCCCAGCTCCGCAAGTCGTCGGACCTCCGCCAGGATGCCCTTGACCGGCCGGAACCTCGTGATCCCGTACTGCGGCTCGATGCAGAAGCTGCAGCCCCCGTTCACGTACCGCACGCAGCCCTTCGACGTGTCGAGCTCGACGATGAGCGGCTGGGGGAAGTCAGGATGGCTGCGGATCACGTCGGCACCGAGCAGGCCCCAGCGGTCCCATTCCACCGGCGTCCGATCGCGGTCCTGCCATTCGCCCTGTGTGAGATGGTCGTACACGCATGCGTCGAGATCGCGCACCGCGACGTGGTCGAAAGAGGCCGTGAGGGTCTCGTCGAAGTACCGGAACCGCGCGAGGGGGCCGCCGAGGACCGTGGGACCGTGGAAGGCGTCCGCGTGGCGGAGGATCTCCTTCTCGCTGATCGGCAGTCCGCGAAGGTACTTCCCCGGGACGATCGGCCCGGAAATCAGGGCGAGGAGATCGCCCTTCAGCGGGCGTCCCGCGCGCGCCTGGTCGATCGTGACGTACTCCCAGTCATGGCCCGCGTCCCGCACCGCGCCGCCGAGGTAGCGGGGGTAGGGAGAAATGTAGGGCGGCACACCGAAGTTGGACGGCTCGTCCACGTAGCCGTCCAGGATTACGACCCGCATGGGCCGCAATCCATGCCGCCCTCGCGATAAAAGGGCTTCGGCCGGACGCGCCTATTCCTTGGCGCCCCACCGACCGATGACAATGATCAGGATGATCATGAAGACCGTCAAGATGAGCGCGGTCACCACGCCGACCGCCCAGCCTCCCCAGTTCCCCAACGCCGCCGTGCTGCCGAGCGTGATCCCGCCCGTGGCGAGGCCACCGACCACGACGCTGTTCCACATCAGGGCGATCACGAACCCGAAGGCCGCGCCCAGGGCGGTCGCCATCGTTTTCCGGACTTCCGCTGCAGAGAGTTCTTTCTGCTCCGCCATGTCAACTCCTCGGAACAAGAATCGCTCCGAAAAGGGTCATTCTTTTCGGAAGGCCGGTTGAGGTTGTAAGTACTACGGGCCTAAGGCGCGGCCCTTCCTCTTGGAGAGGACCCGCACGCCCTCGACCCGCGTGGTGGCATACTGGCCCCGGGCGTCCTTTTCCAGGGATTTGACCATGTCCCAGACCGTGAGCAGGGCGACGGAAACGCCGTAAAGGGCCTCCATTTCCACCCCCGTCTTGTACGTGGCCTCGACGGTCACGGTGCACACGACGCGGTCCTTGCGGGCGTCGAGCTCCACGCCCGCGGACGTGAGCGGGATGGGGTGGCAGTGGGGCAGGGTCTGCCACGTGGACTTGATCGCCTGGAGTCCCGCGACCTCCGCCGCGGCGATCGGGTCGCCCTTCGGCACGCGCCGCGCGCGGATCGCCGCGACCGTGGCGGGCCGCAGGCGAATCGCGCCCTCCGCCACGGCGCGCCGCGGCACGTCGGGCTTCGCGTGGATGTCGACCATCCGGGCCATCGCCCCCTCCACCGGAGCCTCCGTATTTCACGATTCGCCCGCGGCGGGGATTGTCAAGGCTCCCGCCGCCGTCGGACGCGTCCGACGCCCCGGCGCCATCGCGCGCGCGAGGCATTGTCAAGTCGACCGCGTCGGACGCCGGAGCGCTTAACTACGCCGCCGACCGCTGAGGCGGGAACGTGCGGATGGGACAAGGCGCGCACGAAGGGATGGGACGGGACGCCCCTCAGAGGCACCCCGAGATGGCGATTCCTTCTCCGCGTTCCCGCCGCGGGGCCCGGCCGGCTGGGCGGTCCGCGTACGGCTTCGGGGCCGGGCCGAACGACGTGAGGCGAAGGAAATGGGAAACCTGAGAGAAATCGTGGGCATCGGCCTGGCCGTCGCGGTCGCCTTCGGCCTCGTCGCCTACCTCCTGGTCCCCCACGCGGGCCCGAAGAACGAGTCCATCGTGGTGAACCAGCCGCAGGCGCCGACGACCGGAGACACGGGCGGCAGCCCGGGATCCGGGACCTCCGGGTCGAGTGGCTCGGGATCCGGCAGCTCCGGAGGGAGCTCGGGCGGATCCAGTCCCTCGACCCCGCCGACCCAGCACGTGCGTCCCCCGAAGGTCCATGGCAAGAACAGCGAGGGGCCGAAGCATGCGGTGTGCCTGCCCGTGAACGAGCACGTCCAGGGCAACGCCCAGTACCAGGGAGCGAACTGGTACCGCGGCACGTGCGCACAGACGGCCGGGGCGAACAGCCAGGGACAGGCGAACGGCCACGCGAACGGGCACGCGCAGGGACCCGCCCTCGCGGCCCAGCAGGCCCGCGCCGACAAGGGCCACGGGCACTGAACCACCTTATCCCTCCGGGGACGCGGCCTGGGGCCGAAGCGGCCCCGGGCGCCGATTTCTCGCCGCTCAGCGCGAGCGGCGCACCCGCCGCGGCGGCACGGACTTCCAGATGGGGACGATCCGCTTGACCTCGTCCATGACCCAGGCGCAGGCCTCGAAGGCTTCCCGCCGGTGGGCCGCGGCACAGGCGACGGCCACGGAGTCGCCGCCCACGGGGACGCGCCCGATCCGGTGGGCGATGGAGAGGTCGAGCACGCCGAACTTGGCCTTCGCGCGCTCCGCGAGGTCGGCGAGGACCTTCTTCGCCATCGGGACGTAGACCTCGTAGTCCAGGGCCGCGACGTCCGCGTCGGCGCGCACGGTCCCGAGGAACAGGACGACCGCGCCGGCCTCGTCGCGGCGGACGCTGTCCAGCACCGCGTCCACGTCGATCCGGCGGCGGGTCATCTCGATCATGGGCAGCCCCCGCTCACGGGCGGGAGGAGGGCGACCTCGTCTCCCTCGTGGAGGACGGCCGTAGGGTCCGCGACGGCCAGGTTGACGGCGACCAGCATCGAGCCGCGGTGGGGGGCGAGGCGGGGGTGCGCGGCGAGGAACGCGTCCAGGAACTGCCCGAGGGTGGTCCCGGGCTCCGCGGTCCACGCGAGCTCCTTCGCGTCGGCGATCTCGCGGTACGTGGCGAAGAGCATCACGCGGAGGCGCATGCCCCCATGCGATGGCCGCGGCCCCATTTGGCGTTTGTGCCTCACGGGCCGGGCAGGCGCGCCAGGAGCGCGGCCCGGCGGGCGCGGAGCTCCTCGGCCACGCGGTCGTAGTAGACGGCCACCGCGGTCTCGAGCCGGCCGCGCGCCGCGGCGGACCGCGGCGAACCGATGTACTGGAACACCTGGACGCGGCGTCCGCCGCGCTCCTCGTAGTGCCAGAAGTAGAGGTACGGGCGCCCGCGGATCGCCTTCGTGGTGAGGCCACAGCCAACCTGCATCGGCTTCGATATCGCGTTAACCTTATTCAAGGTTGCTTCGTTGCTGGAATCTGGACCCGGGACCCCCACCCCTTCATTTCCGTTGGAAACCCTTATCGGGCTGTCCCC
>JAJYKG010000086.1 GCA_021788795.1 Thermoplasmata archaeon
CGGAGACGCGCGGCTCCGAAGCCCTCTCGGGAGGCGGGACTCGCGCGGCGTCCGCGGGCACGCGTTCGGCGGGCGCCCCCCGTGCGTGCCGGTGTCGCAGCAGTTCCTCATAGACGGTTAGGCCCGTCCGGTCCCATCCGAACGTCGCGGTGAGTCGTTCGACGTACGTCGGGTCGGCGAGGCCGAGGTAGGGGAACAGCCCACCGGCGGCCTGGATCTCCGCGGCAATGGCCGCCACCTGGGCCTGGTCCGCAGCGGGGAGGCCTTGGAAGAAGGCCGCCTTGGCGAGCGAGTAGCGACGATTGAACCGCGCGGCCCGGAGGCCCCGGCCCGTTCCGAGATCGCGCAGGAACTCGAGCTCGACGGCCGCGCGCACCGCGGCCGGAGAGAGCGGATCGTCGGTATTGCGGGCGGGCACCGGGACCCGGAACCTGCGCCCCGGGAGCGGCAGCGTCAGCGCGTCCGCGAGGTACCGGCCGTTGAAGGGCCTCTCATAGCCCTCGACGGTGAAGTACCGCACCGCGCGCGCCTTGTCGGCGAGGTAGGTGTCGTAGCGCGCGTGGTGGAGGATCGCGTGGGCCCGGTCGAGGTGGCCCAGGGAGCCTTCGACCTCGGGGAAGTCGAAACTCCGTCCGAGGTACCGCACCGCTCCGCGGCGGAAGAGACGCAGGTGGAACGTGTACGTGCGGAGCCCTTCCTCGTAGCGTGGGACCACGTAGGCGGCATGGTCGGTGAGGCGGGGCAGGTCGGCGACCAAGGCAGGAGAGGGTTCCTCGTCCGCGTCCAAGAGGAGGACGCGGTCTGACGTCACCCTGCTCACCCCAAACGGATGGAGCGGGTCCGCGTCGCCGAGGGGAAGGGCGCGGTGCACGCGCACCTCATAGGGGGCGAGCGCCGCGACGAGCTCACGGTACCCCCGCGGGGAGGAACTGTCGACGACCACGACCTCGTCGACCGAAGACCGCAGGCGCCGCACATTGCGGACGATTCCCTCCGTCTCCTCGAGATTGAACATGAGGAGCGCGAGCGACGTCACGGCCCCGCCCCCTCGGTCGACCACACCGCCGCGACGAGGCTGATTGTGGCGGAGGACGGGAGGCCATTCCCCGCGGACGCGGGGGTGCTCGCACCCTCGGGAAGGGCCGCCGTCGTCCCGTTCGCGGATGGCGGGAAGGCGAAGGCGGAGAACAGGTCGTTCGCCTGGGCCTCCCGCGGCGTGAGGCTCGGCAGGCCCCAGTTCGTCGCGATGAACTTCAGGATCGACGTGTGGTCCATGACCTGGGAGTCCACGTAGCCTCGCCGGGCATACGGGGAGATCACGATCATGGGCACGCGGAACCCGTAGCCCCACTCGTCCACCTGCGGCGGCACGACGTGGTCGTAGAAGCCGCCGTTCTCGTCCCACATCAGGAAGATTGCCGTGCGGTTCCAGGTCGGAAGGGCCATCACGGCGTGGATGATGGACATCGTCCACTGCTCGCCCAGGGTCACGTTCTGCGGCGGGTGCTCGCTGATCGAGCCGCTATCCTCGGGGTCGATGTACGTGACCTGCACGGTGTTGTTCGCCGCGAGGTCCGGGAGCAGGCGGTCCATGGGCACGAGCTGCGCCATCTTCGTGGCGCTCGACGAGACGCCTGTGAAATACGAGGGGAGCGGGCCGTGGAAGATCCCTGGCGTGTAGTAGTACCGCCACGAGATGCCGCGCGCGGAGAGCTGGTCGAAGATCGTGGGCACGTTGAACGAAACGTCGAACAGGGCGTCGGTCGTCTGCCCCGCGTTCGTGCCGGCAAAGGAGAAGAACCGGTTCGGGATCGTGGGGCCGAGCATGGACTGGAAGTAGGCGTCCGCCAGGGTGTAGTCGCGCGCGAGGGACCAGTAGTCCGGGATCTCCCGCGCGTCGTAGTAGCCCATCGTGACGTTGGCCAGGGACGGGTCGCCGCCGTCCACCGCGACCGCGAAGCCGGCGTTCGTGCCGTTCGCATAGGCGGCCAGCTCGGAACTGCGGCTGTGGGAGAGGTCGGGTGACCAGTCCGCGCCCATCCAGTGCGGGGAGACGTTGCCTCCGTAGCCGTCCGGCAGGCTGACGTTGGGCGGCAGCCCGTTCACCCCGGGGAACGTGCCGAAGTAGTTGTCGAAGGCGTGGTTCTCCTTCATGATCACGACCACGTGGTCGATCGGCGTGGTCCCAGGGACGACGGGCAGGGGGCCCGGGAGGGGCGGCCCAGGGATCACCACGCGGGTCAGGATCGCGGCCAGGGGGATCAGGACCGCGACCAGGAAGACCGTCAGCGCGAGCCGGCGTTCGGACGGCCGCACGGGTCACCCACGCTCCTCGATCGCTTGGCGGTAGACCTCGAGGACGCGCGGCACGAGCGCGTCCCAGGAATAGGCCCGGGCACGCTGCCGACCGCGCGCCCCGAGCACGACGCGGCGCTCCGGGCTCTCCGCGAGCCTGAGGATCGCGGCCCCGAGTTCGGCCGCGTCGGCCGGCTCCACGAGCAGGGCGGTCTCGCCGTCAGCGACCACCTCCGGGATCCCGCCGACGCGGGTGGCGACCACCGGGAGGCCCGCGGCCATGGCCTCCAGGAGGACGATGCCGAACGGCTCGAACAGGGAGGGGAGGACGAAAAGGTCCGCGCGGGCATACTCCTCGAGGAGGTTCTTGCGCGGGACGGGTCCGACGAACGTGAGGCGGTCCGCGACCCCCAATCGCTCCGCGAGCCCGCCGAGGGGACCCGCCGCGCCCCAGTCCTCGCCCACGAGCCGCACGCGGACGTCGGCTGCCCGCGGCAACGCGGCAAGGGCCCGCACGAGGAACTCGAGCCCCTTCTGGGAGGGATCGAGGCGCCCGGCGAAGAGCGCCGTGACCCCGGTCCGCGGCAGCCGCGCGGACGGGAAGCCGGAAAACTCGGCGAGGTCGATGCCGTTCGGGATGACCGCGATCCGGTCCTCCTCGACTCCCAGGCTGGCGAGGAAGCCCGCCTCGTGCCGCGTGAGGGCGATCACGCGCGAGGCCTGGCGTAGGGTGAAGCGGGGCACGAGCCGATCGAATGCCCGCTTCGCCGTGGAGCGCCTCCCTCGGTCCGAGTGGGTCGTAACGACGAGCGCGGCGCCGTCGAGGGACCGGGCGAAGCTCCCGGCCCAGGTCGGGAAGGTGCCGTAGGCGTGGGCGTGGAGGAGGTCCGCGTGGGCATCGAGCGCGTCGAGGAGCATCGAGGGCGTGGCGATGCCGAGGCCGTGAGGGACCTCCGCGAACTTCCAGGCCCGGTGCCGCCGCACCGGGAAGCCATAGGCGTCCGCGGACGGCGGAAGACGCTCGAAGGGGGTGTCACGCCGGAGGTCCGTGGTGGCCACCTGGACGTCGACCCCGGACCGCCGGAGACCTGCAGCCAGATGGAGCACGTGGTCCTCCACGCCGCCGATCGCGGGCGGGAAGCGCTGGGTAAGCTGGAGCACGCGCACGACTCAGCCCCCTCGGCCCTCGGCGACCGAGCGCAACCAGCCCCGCGACGCCGACCACGCTCGCAGGGCGAGCCCGGCGAGCCACGGGGTCGGGTTGCGCCGCGGGCTCGCCAGGACCAGAGCCATCTGGAGGAGGTGGACCCAGAAGAGGATCCCCAGCACCAGGAGGCCGACGAGCCGCACCGAGGCGAAGGCCGGGTTCGCCGCGAGCGCAAACTCGAACGGCAGCGCCCCGGGGTTCACCGGGGCGGTGAATCGGACCAGGAAGAAGTTGTTGAGCACGAGGAACGCGGACCCGAGGATCCACGTCGCGTGGAAGAGGCTGCGGCGTTCCGGATGCCAGAGGGCCACGTCGAGCAGCAACAGCGGGAGGAGGTAGATGAGGTACTGCTCGTTGACCTGCCACCGCAGCAGGAACAGGACGACCGTGAGGAACGTGAACGCCTGCAGCGCATCTCTTGGGCCCTCCGCCTCGAACCGGCGGGCGGCCCACCATCCTCCCGCGAGGACCCCCGGGACCCACGCGTAGCCCAGGAGGTAGATCCAGGTCGGATTGGCGAAGAAGAACCCCGCGAATGCGGGGTAGGTGAGGACGGCGGCCGGGGTCAGGCCCTGGGGCGCCACGTGGGACTCCCAGGACATCGTGGCCAGGATCCCGGCAATCCCCCAGCCCGTGACCGCGAAGACGGCGGCGGTGAAGGCCGCCGGGACGGCGATCGCGAGCGCCACCGCCCACCGGCCCCGGCCCCGCGCGCGGACGATCCCGTAGGGGAGGAAGATGACCGGGAGGAGCTTGAGGAGGATCCCGAGCCCGAGGAGCCCGGAGCGCTTCCACGCCCCTGCGGCGAGGAGGGCGCCCAGGATCAGGCAGGCGACGAGGCTGTCGAACATCCCCCAGACCGCGGCGATCAGGATCGGGTAGGGGAAGACCATCCAGAACGCCAGGAGGCGGCGCGCCACGGCCCGCGACGCGCCCCACCGGACCGCGGCCAGGAACAAGAGCGCGCCCAGGAGCACGTCCCCGAGGATCGGCGGCTGCTTCAGGAGGAAGTAGAGGACGAACCGGTTCCCTCCGGGGACGAGGGCGTAGACGCGGTAAAGGGCCGCGAGGAGCAGCGACCATAGGGGCAGGTAGGCGACGGAGGTCAGCGACTGGTTCAGGTACGCGAAGCTCACGCCCGGCACCGGCGGCATAAGGGTGTACGGGCTCCCGCCGCGCGCGACCCAGTACGCGTTCCGCAGCCAGATCTCGAAGTCGAACGGGTGGCCCGTCCAGAAGCTGAAGGCCTCGCGGATCACGAGGCCGACGGCGAGCCACCGGACGACGCCCTTGCCCGGCCGCGGGAGGCGAATCACAGGGCGTCCACCTTCGTCCACACGGGTGAGTAGCCAGCGCCCCACCGCCGGTCGGCCACGGCCAGGGCCAGGGAGACGAGCTCGAGGGGAAGGGCGACGAGGAGGAAGGCCGCGCTCGAAGGCCGCTCCCGTACCTCGGCGAGGAGGATCGCGGCGGCGAGGCGCGGGTTCCGGCTCGCGAGGGCCTCCAACGTGTTGGGCGGGCGACCGAGGAGGTCCCGGATCTGGTGGTGGCCGACGAGCAGCCGCCGCCGCTGCTGCACCAGGCCCTGCAGGCTCCGCGGAACGCGCACGTAGACGGTGGCGTCCGCGGAGAACCGCACGGTCTGGCCGTGCAGGCCGGCAACCACGCCGAGGTAGGCGCCGTCGTTGATCAGGTCGGAGGGAAGCGCCTCCACGAACCCCCGGCGCAGCGCCAGAAGCTCGTCGCAACAGTGGTTGGCCGCCCCGAGTCGCGACAGCGTCGCGAGGCTGCGATTGTGGATCGCCCACTGGGCCCGCTCGACGAACGCGGGGAGCCTGGCGCCGTCCGTCAGGGGGACGGGGGCGCCGCACGCCAGCAGGATCTCCGGGGATTCGAGGAAGGGACCAAGGAGGTGGAGGAGGGACCCCGCGCCGAGGCGCGCGTCCGCGTTTGCGAGGACGAGCAGCTCGCCGCGGTACGCCCGGAGGATCTCGTTGATTGCCGACGCCTTTCCGAGCCGCGACTCCTGGCGGATGAGACGGATGCGCGGGTCCCGTTCCGCGAACGCCCGCACGACGCCCTCGGTCCCGTCCGTGCAGCCGCTCGCCACCACGAGGATCTCGCGGAGCTCGAGCGGGGCCGGAAGGCTCTGGGCCTGGACCGACTCGAGCAGGCATCGGACCCGCGTCCCCTCGTTGTACGCGCAGATTCCGATGCTGACGGGGATGCTCACACGTCGCCTCGAAGGGGCTGCCCTAGCGGGGAGTCCGCGGACTCGCCGGGGCGGGACCGCTGAGGGGCCCGGCCCCTTAAGAGTTTGGCCCGATTTCGGAGTCCCTAACAGCGGGGGACGGCGCGCCGCTCACGACCGGCGCAGGGTCGCGAGGAAGTGATCGCCCAGCCGGTTGAAGGGAAAACGGCCGCGGACGAGGCGGTCCGCGGCCTCGAGGAAGGGGAGCGTGAGGGCCGGACGCGGCACGTGGCTCACGAAGTCGTAGGGAGGCACGAGGACGGGCAGACCGGTGAGCTCCTCCAGCTGGAAGTACGGCCGGAACGGGTGGAGGAAGGCGCCCGGCGAGCGGGCGTATGCGGGAATGCCGAAGCGCGACAGCCCGACCGGGACGGGGGACTGGAGCCGCGCGAGGCATCTCCGGGGCCGCAGCCGCAGCGCGTAGAGCGACATCTCCGCGAGACAGACCCGGTTCCACACCGCCAGCACGAGCGCGCCCCGGGATTGCACGAGCCGGGCAAGGTCGGCGGGCCCTTCCGTCCACACCGGTTCGAGGTTGGGCGGGCCGAAATCCGAGAAGGCCCCCTGGAAGGCCCCTTCCCCGTAGACCGAGACCAGGCCCCCGACCTCCCGGGCGCGGAGCTTCCGGACCTCGATGGACTCCGAAAGGCCCTCGGCGCGGGCCTTCTCGCGGAGACGGTCGAGCATGGCCTGGGACGCATCCACGCCGACGACCTGGATCCCGGCGCGGGCGAGGGACAGCGTCTCCAGTCCCGTGCCGCAGCCAATCTCCAGAACCCGGTCCCCGCGGCGGAAGACGCGCAGGAGCGTCGCCACCGTGGCGTCCCGAAGCGCCCGGTCCAGCGGGTTCGCCTGTACGAAACGGTCATAGTCCCCGGCCAGGGCGTCGAAGTGCGCCTCCAGGGGGTCCTTGCCCCCCGGGTCCGACGCCCGCAGTCCGAACACGACGGGGCCCGGGCCGAACCACCGGAGGACCCTCCCACGCCCGTGGCGGGCCTCGAGCTCGGACAGCACCGCGGCCGCGGACTCCGACCCCTGCGGGGTGGGCGCGGCGGTCCCCGCGAGGATGCGGTCCCCGACCCGCCACCGGACCTGCGGGGCCGATAGGAGGACGCGAGCCCAGGCGGGCAGCGGCATGGAGGAGGCGGCCACGAAGTACTCGGCGCCCCGCGCGACGAAGCGGAGCGGCACCTCCGTTGCCGCGCCTCCGTCGGGGGAGGGCAGCAGGAGGGCCAGTACGGACTCGGCGTCCGCGTCGACGGTCCGGGAGGGCGGTTCCGCGGCCAACCCCGGTTTAAGGGCAATGTTTACGATATAGGTTGGCCTAGTTCCCCCGGCGTCCGAAGTGCGGTTGGAGGAGAACGGGTCTGCGGTCGAGGGAGGCCTGGACGACCTCTCCGTCGTCGTCCCCACCTACAACGAGCGCGAAAACGTCGAGCCCCTGCTCCGGGGCCTCGACGCGGTCCGTCGGGAATGGGGCCGCGGCTTCGAGGTCCTCGTGGTGGACGACCGGTCCCCCGACGGCACCGCGGCCGCGTTCGAGCGGCTCGCCCCGCGGCTCGGCGTCCCGGTCCGGGTCGTGGAGCGCGACGGACCGCGGAGCCTCGGCCGCGCGATCGTGGAGGGCATCCGCCTCAGCCGCGGCGACCTCGTGTGCGTGATGGACGCGGACCTGTCGCATCCGCCGCAGCTGGTGTCCCGGCTCCTCGCCGCGTTGGACGGCGCGGACGGCGCCGTCGCGTCGCGGTACGCGCCCGGAGGGCGGATCTCGCGGTGGCCCCTGTCCCGTCGCCTGGTCAGCTGGGGGGCCACGGCGCTCGCGCGCGTCCTGACCCAGGACCGCTGCCGCGACCCCGTCTCCGGGTTCTTCCTCTTCCGCCGCGCCTCCCTCGCGGGCCTGACCCTCACGGGGATCGGGGACAAGCCGCTCGTCGAGATCCTCGCCCAGAGGCCGCTCGCGATCCACGAGGTCCCGTACGAGTTCAGGGACCGCCAGCACGGCCGGAGCAAGCTGAACGCCGGGGGCATCGCCCGCTTCGCGCGCCTCGTCGTCCGGCTGTCGACGGGAGCGGGGAGGACGCAGACGCCCGAGGTCGGGGTCCGCGTCGGCATGGAGCGCGGGACGCGCGAACTGTGACCGTCGGCGCGGTCACGCGATCGCGGTCTTCTGAATCTCCAGGTCCGGCGTCACCGTGTGCAGGACGCCGCGGGGCATGGGGTCCGCCTTCATGGCGAGGATGGGCTCCGAGGTCGTAATCACCATCTCCCCGAAGTGGTCCTGGTAGAGCGTGTAGTACTCCCCGTTCGTCTGGAAGTCGCGGTACACGTGGAGCGCGCCGCCGTCCGTCATCAGGAAGTTCAGGCCCGTGAAGCCCCCGAACTCGTCGATGGCGCGCCGCCTCGCGGTCTTCGTGGCCTCCGCGACCGCGGCGTGGTCGCGGCCCTCGAGGGCGTCCAGCATGAGGTGGAACAGGATCTGGGAGTCGATGATGTCCTTGTCCGGGGACTCCTTGTTGAGCGAGCCGTTGTGCTCGAACGCCCACGTGACGCCGCCCTTCTCCTCGACGAACGGGTGGGACCAGCGCTGCCCGACCGTCTTCGGGTCGGACGCGCGGCGCAGGTGGCCGAGGACGATGAGGCTCTGGCC
>JAJYKG010000087.1 GCA_021788795.1 Thermoplasmata archaeon
CCGATCTCGCGGCTCGGCGTGTCCTTCGTCGTCTCCAGGACGACGGTCCCCTCGAGGACGTCGCCCATGTAGTACGAGGTCCGCGGCAGCTCCACGGAGATGGACCGCGGCACCGGATCACCCGTCTGCGGCCACGACCCTCACCGCACCAGGAACCGGGTGTTGCAGTACGTGCACGTCGCGACCCCGAACCGGTCGACGGTCTGCGGCGGGGCGCCGCAGTTCGGGCAGTTCAGCGCGATGGGGCCTTGGGCGCCCGCGGGGACCATGGGCTGCTGGATGGGTGGCGGGGGCGGAATCGGCTGTCGGGTCATGCCTTGGGTCACGGCCAGGACGACCGCGAGGATGATGACGACGAGGACGCCGCAGAACGGGAGGAACATGAAAGTCGTGAAACCGGGGAAGACGCTGAAGCCGGAGGCCATCGTCAGGATCGCGATGGCCATGAAGGCGCCGACCACGACGACCAGGACGATCCCGACAATCGCCGCGGGCGACTGCAGGGTCACCGGCCGCGGCGGTGGAGGGTAGTAGGGCGGGGGCGTCGGCGGAGGCTGAGCCACATCCGGGCATGGGCCGGCGGTGAGATGAAGGCTCCGAACCGCGACCCACAGGCGGGGGCGCCGCTCAGCCCTTCAGGTCCTTCAGCACGAGCGGGAGAATCTGGAGGACGTTCCCCACGATGCCGACGTGGGCGACCTCGAAGATGGGCGCGCTCGGGTCCGTGTTGATCGCGACGATGAGGCCGGAGTCCTTCATCCCGGCAACGTGCTGCATCGCGCCGCTGATCCCGCAGGCCACGTAGAGCTTCGGCCGCACGGTCTTGCCGCTCTGGCCGACCTGCCGCGTCTTCGGAAGCCACTCCATGTCCGTGAGGGGGCGGGACGCGCCGACGACGCCCCCGAGGGCCTTCGCGAACTCCTCGACCAGCGCGAGGTTCTCCTTCTTCTGGATGCCGCGCCCCGCGGAAACGATCACGTCCGCCGCGGCGAGGTCGATGTCGGAGACCTGGGGGCGCTCGAGGGCGAGGAACTTCGTGCGGACCTTGGAGGCGTCCACGGCCACCGGCGCGGGCGTGACCTGGCCGCCCGCCGCGGGCTCCGCGGGCTTCACGCTTCCGGGCCGCAGGGTGACGACGTACGGCCGGTCCGAGGCCACCTCGAACTCCCCCTGGATCTTCTCGTTGAGCACACGGCGCGTGGCCACGAGCGTGCCGCCCTCGAGCCGCACGTCGACGCAGTTCGAGACGAGCGGTAGGTCCGCGGCTCCGGCGAGCCCGGGCGCTAGGTCGTACCCCTGGGCCGTGTGGGCCACGAGGACGACGCGCGGCGCGACGTGGTCGACGAGGGCGCGGACCGCTTGGCCGTACGCCCCGTCCGAATACTCCACGAGGGACGGATCGTCGACATGGAGGACCTCGATGCCGTACGCGGCGAGAGATTGCGCGAGGGCCCCGGCGCCCGAGCCCAGCAGGGCGGCCTTGACGGCCCCGCCCGATTGCGCGGCCAAGTCGCGGCCCTTCGCGACGAGCTCGAGGGTCGAAGGCGCGAGCTTTCCTTCCATGTGCTCCGCGACGACGAGGATGTCGTTCCCCATGCCCTCACCTCCTCACGAAGCCCTTCTCGCGAAGCATCTTCGCGAGGGCTTTCGCCTGCTCGTCGGCGCTGCCCTGGATCATCGTGGCGTGGCCCTTCGCATCGGGGGGCGACAGTCTGCGCACGGAGAACCTGTACGGCGTCGCGATCGCGTCCCAGTTCGCGACCCCGAGGGCCGCGGGTGCGATCTCCTTGATGGGCTGCCGCGACGCCTTCATGATCGCGGGCAGCGGCGCGTACCGCGGCACGTTCGCGCCGAACTGCACGGACGCGAGGGCGGGCAAGGCGAGCGCGTACCGCCGCGAGAGGCCACCCTCGAGCTCGCTCCAGACCTCGAGCCCGGTCCCCTGGACCTCGATCCGCGTGACCACGCTGACGTGGGGCAGGCCGAGGATCCCTGCGACGAGCGCCCCCGTGGCGGAGTCCACCAGATCGTCCGACTGGACGCCCGTCAGGACGAGGTCGTGGGGGATCGTCTTGACCGCCGCGGCGAGCACCCGCGCCGTCTTCCCGACGTCGTATCCGCCGACGTCCTCGTAGGACACCCGGACGGCCTCGTCGGCTCCCTTCGCGAGCGCCTCGCGGAGCATCGACTCCGCGCGCTTCGGGCCGACCGTGACCGCGACGACGCGGCCGCCGTGCTTCTCCTTGAGCCGCACGGCGGCCTCGAGCGCGTAGTCGTCGGAGCCGTTCGTCTTGTAATTCAGCGTCTCCCGCTTGATGTCCTTGCCGCCCGGCGCGACGGCGAACTGCAGGTCCGGGTTGGGGATCTGCTTCAGGGCGACGACGAAATTCAGCGGCATAGTGGCCGTGCGTAGAAAGGGACGCTATTTAACCGTGTCGTGCGAGTGCTTAGGCACGGCGCCCGCGCCCGCGGCTGCGAGCCGAAAAGAGGGAAAGGGGAGCCGCGCGGGCTCCCCGGGTGTTCGCGCCTACGGATAGATGCCGCGCCACTTGTACGCTTCGGCGACGCGGTTGATCGCGACCATGTACGCCGCCTGGCGCATGTCGCACTTCTTCTCCTCGTGCATCTTCCAGACCGCGTCGAACGCGCGGACCATGACGCCCTCAAGCTTCTGGTCGACCTCGGGCTTGGTCCAGAAGAAGTTCGCGAGGTCCTGGACCCACTCGAAGTACGAGACCGTGACGCCGCCGCCGTTCGCGAGGATGTCCGGGATCACGAGGACACCGTTCTTGTAGAGGATGTCGTCCGCCTCGGGCGTGGTCGGGCCGTTCGCGCACTCCGCGCTGATCTTGGCCTTGATGCGCGGGGCGTTCTCCGACGTGATCTGGTTCTCCATGGCCGCCGGGGACAGGATGTCCACAGGGAGCTCGAGGAGCTCCTCGTTCGTGATCTTCTTCGTGCCGGGGAAGCCCACGACGGAGCCGGTCTTCTCCTTGTACGCCAGCACCTGCTTCGGGTCGAAGCCCTTCTCGCTGTAGATCCCGCCCTTGCTGTCCGAGACGGCGACGACCTTGGCGCCGTACTCGTCCTGGATCAAGCGCGCATAGTGGGAACCGGCATTGCCGAATCCCTGGACTGCGACGGTCGCGCCCTTCAGGTTCAGCTTGGTGCGCTTCGCCGCCTCGCGCGTGGCGTAGACCGCGCCGCGGGCCGTGGCCTCGTCCCGGCCGAGGGAGCCCCCGATCGGGATTGGCTTTCCCGTGACGACACCGGAGACGGTGTAGCCCTTCTGCATGGAGATCGTGTCCATGATCCAAGACATCGTCTGGCCGTCCGTGTAGACGTCCGGGGCGGGGATGTCCTTCTCGGGCCCGATGATGATCGAGATCTCGGACGCGTACCGGCGGGTCATGCGCTCGTTCTCCGACTTCGACATCTCCTTCGGGTTGCAGATGATGCCGCCCTTCGCGCCGCCGTACGGGATGTCCATGACGGCGCACTTCCACGTCATCCAGCACGCTAGGGCACGGACCTCGTCGATGCTGACGTTCCAGTGGTACCGGATCCCGCCCTTGAAGGGGCCCCGAGCGTCGTTGTACTGCACGCGGTAGCCCGTGAACACCTTCACGTGCCCGTCGTCCATCTTGACGGGGAAGTTCACATGGAGTTCACGCTTCGGGTGCTTGAGCAGCTCCAAGAGGTCTGGAGCGAGGTTCAGCTTCTTCCCGGCCCGGTCAATCTGCTCCTGGGCCTCCTCAAAGGGGTTCAGAGACTCTTTCGGTTTCGGCATAGACACACCTCCGGATATCGAACGACCTCGACATCGGGAGTGAGCGCGAGTAGAGGCGTCCCCTTTTAAGTCTTTACGTCCATGAGTATGTTCTTGGGTGTAGGGGAGCCCATCCGTTAACGTGGCTCCGCCACACTGTCATATTCTGTCACGTCCACGCGGTGCAAAGGCGTCTCGCCGCGGAGGAACCGCCGGACGTTGTCGAGGGCGGCCTCCATCGCCCACCGGCGCTGGCCGGGAATCGCGTTCGCGTTGTGGGGGGTCATGACGACGTTCGGCAACTCGTGGAACGGGCGGTGGGAGGGGCGGCCCTTCGTCCCGCTCGGGTAGACCCACCACACGTCGATCCCCGCGCGGAACCGCGGGTGGCGCTTCAGGTGCTCGAACAGGTCGTCCTCGACGACGATCTTGCCGCGGGCGATGTTCACGAGCACCGCGTCCTCCTTCATCGCCGCGAGGAACCGGCGGTCGACGAGGCCCTTCGTCCGCGCGGTGAGGGGCAGGGCCACCACGACGTAGTCGGCACGCGGGAGCAGCGTGGGAAGGTCCGACAGGCTCCCGGCCTCGTCCGCGGGCGGCACGAGCTTCCCCGAGCGGCCGACCCCGACGACGTGCATGCGGAAAGCCTTGCACATCCCGGCCACGGTCACGCCGATCCCGCCCATCCCGAGGATCACGACCGTGGCATCGGCCAGGGCCTTGCTTGGGGCGGCCTGGTCAAAGACGCCGGAGGCGATTTCCCGCGTGCGCTGGGGGAGGTCCTTCGCTGCCGCGAGGAGGAGCGCCATGGTGTGCTCCGCCACGGAGGTGTTGTACGCGCCCGCGTTGCCGCAGACGACCACGGAGTGGGGGATGACGCGGTACGGCAGGTGGTCCACACCCGCGACGAGGGTCTGGAGCATGCGGAGGCGCGGGGCGCGCGTGGCCAGGTCCGCGGGGACCTCTCGGCCGAAGCCCGTGGTCACGAGGACGTCGGCCTGGCTCCAGGCGGCGTCGCGCGCGGCCTCCGGGAGATCGTCCAGGACAACGGACTCGAAGGAGCCGGAGGCCCCCTCCTTGAGCACGGTGCGGCGTTCCTCGTCCATGGCGCAGGTGAAGAGCACGCGGGGCATCGGCTCCCCAGTAGCTGCACGGGCACTTTGCCCTTTCGTCCATCAGGGCGCGGGTTTCAGCACTCCGAATACCCGCAGGAGAGGCACTTCACGCAGCCCTCCTCGTACGTGAGCTGCTTGCCGCACTCCGGGCACTCGGGGTTCAGGCCCTTCTTGAGCATCTCCTCGACGTCCCGGGACTCCTTCTCCAGCTCGACGTCCGTCTCCACGGACCCGCCGAGCTCGTCGAACGTCTCCACGGGCGGCTGGACGCCGGTCTTCTGCATCCCGATGTGGCGCTTCATCGCCCGCGCGATCGCGTCGGGGACGGAGTACACGCGCTCGCCGTGGTCCACGGCGATCCGCGGGCTGCGGATGCCCTCGAGCTGGTCGATGATCTCGTCCACGGGGACGCCGGAGCGGAGGCAGAGGGACACGAGTCGAGCGATTCCCTCCGTGAAGGACGCGGTGTATCCGCCGCCGCGACCGATCTGCGCGAAGACCTCGAAGAGACCCTTGTCGTCCTCGTTGACGGTGACGTACAGGGCGCCGTAGCCCGTGAGGATCTTCTGGGTGCGCCCTGTGATCACGTCGGGGCGGGCGCGCGGTCGCAGAGCGATCGCGGCCTCGGCCGGCACGGCCACCTTGAGCGCCTTCGCCTTCTCCGCGTCCGCGACGCCGATGTTCAGGACCTGGTCCTCGCGCGAGCCGTCGCGGTACACGGTGATGCCCTTGCAGTGCAGGTCGAACGCGAGAAGGTACGCCTGCTTGACGTCGTCCACGGTGGCCTCGCGCGCCAGGTTGATCGTCTTGGACACGGCCGCATCGCAGTAGTCCTGGAAGGCCGCCTGCATGCGCACGTGCCACTCCGGCGCGACGTCGTGGGCGATGGCGAAGACGCGCTGCCATTTCTCCGGGACGTCGGAGAGGCCGCGGGGCGAGCCGTGGTTCTCGAGGATCCTCTGGACGAGGTCGCCGCGCCAGAAGCCTTCGCGCTTCGCGACCTCCTCGAAGTACTCGAGGAAGTACGGCAGCTCCTCGCCCTCCATGACTCGCTTGTACCAGATCAGGGAGAACTCGGGCTCGCAACCGCCGGAGGTGTCCGCGATCATGGACAGCGTGCCCGTCGGGGCCACGGTCGTCACGTAGGAGTTGCGCATCTTGATCCCCTTCTCCCAGTGACGGCTGCCCTCCCACGCGGGGTAGGTGCCGCGGGCGAGGGCGAGCTTCCCGCTCTCGTCGTACGCGGTCTCCTGGATGAACTTCATCACCTTGCGGCCCGCCTCAACGCCCTCCGGGCTGTCGTAGGGGACCTCGAGCATGAACAGCATGCGGGCGAAGCCCATGACGCCGAGGCCGATCTTCCGCGTGGCCTTCGTCATCTCCTCGATCTCCTTGACTGGGTAGGCGTTCATGTCGATGACGTTGTCCAGCATGTGGACGGTCGTGCGGATCGTCGCCTCGAGCTTCTTCCAGTCGACCTCCCAGCGCCCGCTCTTGCCGCGGACCATGTGCTTCTCCAGGTTGATCGAGCCGAGGTTGCAGGACTCGTAGGGCAAGAGCGGCTGTTCGCCGCACTGTCGAACGACGATGCCGTTGCATATCATTGAGTGCGAAGAGGCTTCTGTGAGATCGAAGACCTCGCGATCCCCGAGGAGTTCCTTCCCGGCTAGCTTGTCCTCGAACCTCGTTTCATAGGACCGCGGATACCGGACGTGAGATAGTTGGGCGTGCTTTCCATCAAGAAACCCGACGGCGTGCTCGAACCGCTGCCTTGACTCGCCGAAGATGAATAGCTCATACAACACACCGTCGGAGCCGTGTGTTCGATCCTCTCCGTCCTTCGTTACGTATCTGGAAAGCGCCTTCCGGGGTGCGCGACTCCGGTCCAGAATCCGGGAACGAATTCCCAGATTCAGGAGGAGCAGCTGCACTCCCTGGAGCAGCTTGCGGCTCTTCGAAGTCAGAGCGACGCCAGAACTGTTGCGGCCACGGTGATCTCTCACGGTACCGTCTGCCGTGAACAAGGCTTGTAGGAAGCCTACCACCGCTTCACGGGGTGCGGCGAACAGAGAGCGGGGAACTTCCTTCTCGGCACCGTCGACAGGCTTCACCCCAAGTTTCTCAAAGAATTCGACAAAGAACCGCGAATGGTAGGATAGGTGGTAGACGCCGTTGGACCGTCGGACGCCCCGAATCTTCCGACCATACCACCCGTTGAGGACCGGGCGGAGTGTCGCGAACATCGGGGCGTCCCCCTTCGAGAAGGTGAAGCCGACCCGGCAGTTCCTGTCGCCGGACCGGAGCCACCCGTCGCCGACGAGCCAGCCGAGCACGAGCCCCAGCTCCCTCGACCACTCCGCGGGCAGGTTCAGCTCGGTCGTCTTCCCATTCCTTCCGATATAGATGTTCGTCGGCGTGAATGGGAACTCCCGATCCTCGGGGAACCCGCCCTCCCCGGACTGGATGAGCACGTGATCCCCCGGGACGAGCTCGCCCGCGGGTACCCATCCCCTCCGCGTCAGAACCTTGTGGTCCGCCGTCGCCGTGAGCTCGAACCCGGACTCCGTCGCGATCCTCCACACGGGCTTGACGCCCGTCCGCCACGCCGCGACCATCGGCCCGAGCCGCGTGCCGCGCTCCGCCTCGTCCCCCGAGGCGAGGAGCATACCGTTGGACTCCGTGACGACCTCCGCCGGGACACGGCGGTCCGTCACGAGGGAGATGCCGCCGTTGGGATACTTCTCGGCCAGCTCCGCGATGGGCAGCAGCCCGCGCTCCGTGGCGACGAGGGTGTCCCCGGTCACGCAGGGGTTCGTGGCCTCCATCATCCCCACGTTCGGGGTGGGCTGCCGCCGGTTCGTCTCGTCGACGAAGAACAGGCCGGGCTCGCCGTTCTTCCAGGCCTGGTGGGCGATCTTGTCGAAGACTTCGCGGGCATCGAGCTGCTTCACGACCTGCTTGTTCCGCGGGTTCACGACGTCGTACGTCGTCCCGGCCCTCACCGCCTCCATGAAGGCGTCCGTCACCGCGACGGAGATGTTGAAGTTCGTGATCTCCGAGGTCTTGTCCTTGCACGTGATGAACTCGAGGATGTCCGGGTGGTCCACGCGGAGGATACCCATGTTCGCCCCACGACGCTTTCCGCCTTGTTTCACCTGCTGCGTCGCCTCGTCGAAGATCTTCATGAAGGACACAGGACCGGACGCCACGCCCATCGTCGACTTGACGAAGTCGCCCTTGGGCCGCAGCCGCGAGAAGCTGAACCCGGTGCCCCCGCCCGACTGGTGGATCAGGGCCTGCTGCTTGAGGGACTCGAAGATCCCCGCCAGGCTGTCGTCCACGGGCAGCACGAAGCAGGCGCTCAACTGCTGCAGGTCGAGCCCCGCGTTCATGAGCGTCGGGCTGTTCGGCAAGAAGTCTAGGTTGGCGATGAGGCGGTAGAAACGCCTGGCGGACTCCACGACTTGCTTCTCGTC
>JAJYKG010000088.1 GCA_021788795.1 Thermoplasmata archaeon
CTCGAGGACGTGCTTGGCCAGTTCCGGCAGATTCGATCGCAGGTGGTAGTACCGCCCGGGGGCGATGAGGTCCGTGGAGATGTTGTCCCCGAACTTCCAGGCGCGCCCCATCACTTCACCTCCCGCGGGTCCGTGATGACGCCGTAGATGGCCGTGGCCGCGGCGGTGGCGGGGGACGCGAGGTACGTGAACGCCGCCGGGTTCCCCATCCGCCCGACGTAGTTCCGGTTCGTCGTGGACAGGACCTTCTCGCCGTCCCCCGGGATGCCCAGATGGACCCCCGGACAGGCGCCGCAGCCGGGCGAGTTGATCGTCGCGCCCGCGTCGAGGAGGATGTCGAAGAGGCCCTCCTTCATCGACCGCGTGTACGCCTCCTTCGAGGCCGGGACGACGATCAGGCGGGTGCCCTGGGCGACCTTCTCGCCCTTCATGTAGTCGCAGAAGACCTGGATGTCCTCGTATCGCGCGTTCGTGCACGAGCCGAGGTAGACCTGTTGGATCGCGAGCCCCTTCACGCTCGGGTCCGTCACGGGGACGACGTTGTCCTCCTGCGGCGGTCGGGCGACCATGGGCTCGAGCTCGCCCGCGTCGTAGGGGTGCACGGACTCGTAGCGGGCGTCCGCGTCCGGCGCGACTTCCTTCCAGTCGCCCTCGCGGCCGTGCTCCTTCAGGTAGCGTCTCGTCTCCCGGTCGGACGGCTGCGGCCCGCACTTGCCGCCGCCCTCGATCGCCATGTTCGAGAGGACCATGCGCTCCGTCATGGGCATAGAGGCCCAGGCGGACCCGCCCCATTCCATCGCCTTGTACGTCGCGCCGTCCGTCTTGATGTCGCCGAGGACGCGGAGGATGAGGTCCTTCGAGTAGACGCCCTTCGAGAACTTCCCGCCCACGTCGAACTTGAGCGTCTCCGGGACGCGCAACCAGGTCTTCCCGAGGGCGAGGGCGACGGCGACGTCCGTGGAGCCCATGCCCGTGGCGAAGGCGCCCATGGCGCCGCCCATGACGGAGTGGCTGTCCGCGCCGATGACGACGTCCCAGGGCCGCACGTACTTCTCGAACGCGACCTGGTGGCACACGCCCTGCCCGACGTCGGACAGGATCATGCCCGTCTTCGCGGCGAACTCGCGGATGTAGACGTGGTCGGTCGCGAGCTCGCGGCGCGGTGGCGGGCTTGAGTGGTCGATGAAGGCCACGGACCGCTTCGGGTTCGCGGCCTTGACCAGGTTCATCTGCTCCATCATCCGGAACGTCAGGGGTCCCGTGCCGTCCTGGACATAGGCCAGGTCGACCTTGGCGATCGTGATGTCGCCCGCACGGACAGGATGTCCCGAGGCTCGGGAGAGTACCTTCTCGACGATCGTTTGCCCCGGCATGCCTTCCACCGTCGTGGTGCGCCCTCTCTAAGACCCCTTGTGCTATTAAAAGTCGAGGGTGGAGTCCGTCGAACCTGCGATCCGGTGCCGCGGATTTCGGCGAGGCTCACAGGCGTAGGGCGAGGGGAACGAGGGCGTCCGCCATCATCGCCACGAGGAGGAGGGCGAGGTAGATGCCCGAGAACTTGTAGCCCGTCCAGGCGTGTTCCAGCGTGGGTTCGCGGAGGAACTGCACGGACAGGTAGAGGAGGACGACGCCAAGAGCGACGGCGGCGACGAAGTACGTGTCATGGAACGCATCCGTGAAGAAGAAGGCGATGCTGGAGACCGCGACGATGGCCGACGACAGCGCGATCGCGCGCGCGGACGTGGCCGTGTCCTTGACGGCCGGGAGCATGGGCAGCCCCGCGCGGCGATAGTCCTCGCGGCTGCGGAACGCCAGAGCCCAGAAGTGCGCGGGGGTCCAGAGGAACACGAGCAGGGCGATGAGGGCTGCGGGGAGGCTGATCGCGTTCGCCGCCGCGGCGGATCCCGCGAGGGCGGGGCAGGAGCCCGCGAACCCGCCAATCACGATGTTGCTGATGTGGGTCCGCTTGAGGCCCAGCGTGTACACGCCCACGTAGACCGCGAACCCGAGGCCAATCATCGCTGCGGTCAGGGGGTTGATCCAGACGTATGCGATCGTCAGCGAGAGGGCGGTCAGGACGACGCCGAAGATCAGGGCGCGCACGGCCGGGTCGATCCGCCCCGTCGGCAACGGCCGCTTCGAGGTGCGCCGCATGACCCCGTCGATGTCCCGGTCCACGTAGTGGTTCACCGCGCTCGAGCCGCTGCTCGCGAGCAGGCCCGCGAGCATGAGCAGGCCGAAGGCGACCGGGTTGATGTGCGGTCCGCTCGTGCCCACGTAGGCGGCGGCGGCTACGAGGAGGAGCAGCGCCGCGATGCGCAGCTTCATCAGTTGGACGTAGTCGCTCACGGACAAGGGCGGTCTCAGCTCGCGCCAAGCCCCTTGCGGTTCTTAACCCTTTGTTGCGCGTGCGGTCCGTTTTCCTTCTTTGCCGCGGCGGTGGAACCAGTCGCAGTCGCGGCGGACGGGGCACACCTCGCACCGCGGGTTCCGCGCCGTGCAGAGTTCGCGCCCGTGCGCGATGATCGCGAGGTGCCACGCCTTGCGTTTCGCCGGCGGCGTCCATGCCTCCAGCGTGGCGCGCGCGGCCTCATACCCGCCGCGGTCGACGAGACGCCAGCGTCGCGCGATGCGGGCGATGTGCGTGTCGACGGGGAACGTGGGATGGTCCCCCGCCATGGCGAGGACCACGTCCGCGGTCTTCGGCCCGACGCCGGGGAGGGCCAGGAGTTCCTCCCGCGCGCGTCCCGTCGGCAGACCGAGGACCCCCTCCAGACTCCCGCCCCACCGGTCCCGCACCTCGCACGCGACGCCGCGGATCCGCGGCGCCTTCTGCCTCGCGAGCCCGGAATGCCAGATGGCCCCTGCGATCGCCTCCTCGGAAGCGACGGCGAGCAGGTCCGGAGTCACGCCGCCGAACCGGCGGCGCAGTCCTTCGAGGCCCCGCCGCTCGTTCGCCACGGTCGTGCTCTGCGAGAGGATCGTGGACACGAGGACCTCGAAGGGCGTCAGGGCCCGGGACCAGTCGCGGAACGGGTGGCGGCGCTCGAGGATGCGCATCGTCCGCAGGAAGGCCCGGCGATCCACGCTCTCCGAACCACCGCCCGCAGGAAAAGGGCTGCGGTCTCAGCCGCTGATGAAGGAGCGGACCATCGTGAGGATGTTCCGCGGCCGCTCCCGGAGACGGCGCGTGAAGTAGGGCAGCCACGTCGGGCCATATGGGATGTACTCGGTGACCTGGTGGCCCTGGGACACGAGCTCCGCCTTCAGCGGATCCCGGACGCCCTGCAGCATGGCGAACTCGAACGGGACGTCCGGATGCTGCTGGGACAGCTCGAGGGCGTGAGCGATCATCCGGCCATCGTGGCTCGCCACCGCGAAGTGCTTTCCGTTCGCGAAGAGCGTGTCCAGGTGCTGCAGGTACTCGCGGTCGATCTCCGCGCGGCTCGTGAACGCCACGTCCGGGGTCTCCTTATAGGCTCCCTTCACGAGTCGGATGCGCGCCCCCGCCGGCAGGAGCCGCTCGAGGTCCGCGCCCGTGCGGCGGATATTCGCCTGGAGGCACAGACCCACGCGGTCGTACCGCCGGGCGAGGTCCTCGTAGATCCAGATCGTATCCGCGACCGTCGATGCGGCCTCCATGTCCACCCAGAAGATGCGGCCCCAGGCCTTCGTCGCGTCCATCACGGGGACGATCTGGGACAGGGCGTACTCCTTGTCGATGAAGATGCCGAACTGGGTGGGCTTGATGCTCACGTCGCCGTCGACGTCCGCGGCCCTGAGCTTCGCGACGAGGCGCAGGTATTCCTGGACCGTCGCCTCGACGGGCGCCTTCTCGTGGTAGTGCTCTCCCAGATGGTTGACGAGGGCGTGGATGCCGCGGCGGTTCGCCTCGAGGGCGACCTGCACCGCGTCGTCCATGGTCTCCCCTGCGACCCACTGGTGGGCGAACCGGATGAGGAGCCCCATGGGGGTGGGGATTTCCCGCCTTCGCTCAAATAGGTTCCGAATGGGCTGTGCGGTCGGCCTTCAGACGGGCTGGCCGCAAGAGATGCAGTACTTCGCTTCCTCGGGGTTGAGCCGGCCGCACGCGCGGCAGCGCACCTTGATGTTGCCCGCGGCGGCACTCATCTCCTCGCGGCCGCGCACGGTGTCTGCGGACGCGTTCGTGCCCGCGACGGCGCCGAAGAGGAGGAAGAGCCACCAGAGACGGACCATCCAGCCGCCGACGCCCGCGAGGACGCCGCCGAGGACGAAGAGCATCATCGCGCCGAAGAAGCCGCCGAAGAAGTTGGAGATGGAGAAGTTCGGGCTCAGGGCGTTGTTCAGGATTCCCGTGATGAAGCTGAACATGCCGTAGAGGATGATGAGGATACCCGCGATGAGGAGGATCGCGCCCACGGCGAGGACGGTGACCGCTCCCCAGCCAAACGGCAGGGTGGGCGCGCTCCGGCGGTTCCGCGTGGCGGCGTAGGCGGCGAGGGGGAGAGCCATGGTCGGGAAACTCCGGGCCCGTCCCGCGAGGACGGCGCCGGACGAGGGTCGGTCCGCCCCCTCATAAAAACATCGACCGCGTTCCCAGCGCTGGTACTGACGCTTGGGGGTCAGCGGAGGTCCGCGCGGGCCATGACCGTCTCCGCGAACAGGACGCCCTTCACGGTCCGCAGGCGGTCTGCCAGTTCGGCAACGCGCTTCGCGTCGCCCTCGACGATGAGGACTTCGAGGCACGTTTCCTCGCTCAGGTGGGTGTGGGCCGTGGCGCGGATTGTGCCGAGGAAGTCGTGCTGGCGGTGCAGGATGCGATGCGTGACCGCGCCGACGTCATGGCGGTAGACGATCGTGATCGTGCCGACGACGTCCCCGCCGGCGGCGACGCGCTGGCGCACGAGCCCCCTGCGGATGAGTTCCCGCAGCGCCTCGGACCGGCTCGCGTAGCCCTTCTCGTGTACGAGGTCGTCGAGCTCCTTGAGCAGGGGTGCCTCCAACGACACGCCGATTCGTTCGACCGCCATACGCCACTCCCATGGCGCGGAGGTGTTACGCCTTCATGAACCCAGCGCCTCGCGGGCGCGGCTAGACGACAAAGCCTTATCTGGAAGCCAGTGTTACGCGGTGCGTAGGCGTCACACTGTGACCGCTCGCCCTCCTCCCGGCTCCCGCGCCGGCTCGAAGCCAGGCGTCCGGTCCAAGACGCGGCTCAAGGTCGCGCTTCTCTACGCCACGATTGCGGTCGCGACCGGGCTGGGCTTCGCCGCGTCGTTCGTCATCGGCGGGGCCTACCCCGTCCTCGCCGGGCTGGGCATGACCGCCTACGTGCTGGGCCTCCGGCACGGCTTCGACGCGGACCACATTGCCGCCATCGACAACACGACCCGCAAGCTCCTCCAAGAACGGAAGCAGACGGCCACGGTCGGGACCTGGTTCTCCCTGGGCCACTCCACGGTCGTCGTGGGGATGATTGTCGTGCTCACCCTGTCCGTGCGGTACATCCAGGGCCAGATCCCCGCCTTGGAGAGCGCGGGTACAGTCATCGGCGCCGCCGTGGCCGGGATCTTCCTCTGGCTCATCGGCCTCATGAACGTCGTGATCGTGCTCGAGATCTACCGGATCTTCCGAGAGCTCCGGGACGGCCGGCTCGACGAGGCGCACCTCGAGGAGCAGCTCGACAAGCGCGGCTTCCTCAACCGTTACTTCGGCCGCGTGTTCCGCATGGTCCGCGAGGCCTGGCAGATCTATCCCGTCGGCGTGCTCTTCGGCCTCGGCTTCGACACCGCGAGCGAGATCGCCCTGATCGCGGTCACGGTGGTCATCGGCACGAGTTCGGCCGCGCCCCTGTGGATGATCCTCCTCCTTCCGTTCCTGTTCACCTGCGGGATGGTCCTTGTGGACACCACGGACTCGGTCGTCATGAGCTACGCCTACGGCTGGGCCTTCCGCCGGCCCGTGCGCAAGGTGTACTACAACCTCACGGTGACGATCATCTCCATCCTCGTGGCCTTCCTCATCGGCACCATGGAGCTCCTCTCCGTCCTCGTGAACGGCCTAGGGCTCACGGGTGGGGTCTGGGCCGACCTCGCGAACGTCGACTTCACGACGATTGGCGTGGCGATCATCCTCATCTTCGTGGCCTCATGGACGCTCTCGGTCGCGTACTACCGCTACAAGCGCTACGATGAGATGTATGTCGGACCGCAGCCGCCTCCTGCTGGATAGCATCTGCCGGACGCGTGCAACCCCTTAAGTGAAACGGCCGCGCTCGTCCCCTCAATGGACTACGCCAAGCAGCTCGACCAGGCCCGCAGCCTCGCGGACGTCTTCGAGATCGTGAAGCGTGGCGTGTCCGGCGTCCTCGGCCGCACCCGCGCGGGCCTCATGCTCGCCCTCGCCGACTTGGGCAACCACCCCCAGGGCTTCCTCGGCGCCTTCTACCCCGTCGCGACCAACGTCATCGTGATGAACAAGGTCCCGCTCCTCCGCATCCAGGAAACGAACCCAGAGCTCTACAAGCCGTACGCGTTCTACGTCCTCCTGCACGAGTACCTGCACTCCGTGGGCTTCGTCGACGAGCTCGTGTGCCGCGACCGCGCCCGGGCGCTGTCGGAGACCCTCTTCGGCCCCGATCACCTGGTGTCGCGCATCTCGCGGGACTTCTCCCAGTTCTTCCCGAACCTCGTGTTCCCCGACGCGGCTTGGCAGCCCCAGGAACTGCGCCTGGAGTTCGTCCCGAACTTCGACCGCGGGTCCGCGTCCTACTTCGCTTAGGTTGACCGAAACTCCCTCACCCGGGAACGGAACCCTTATCCCCGACATCCGTCTGTTCGAGTGGGAAGCCGCGTCCCGGCAGTCCCGGCGTATGGCAATTCTGGAAGGGCCCGCACGCCCCGGACAAGGCCAAGCAGGAGACGACGGAGAGGACTGAGATGGCAGCGGTCGGCGAAAACCAGGACAGATCGAAGGGGAACGTGAACGCGATGACTGAGAAGACCGCGGTGAGACACCCGGTCGTGCACGGCACGACGAACGTTGGAATGCGCTCGAACAAGGACTGGTGGCCGAACCAGCTGAACCTCCGGATTCTCCGCCAGAACTCCTCGCTGTCCAACCCGATGGGCGAGGCCTTCAACTACGCCGAGGAGTTCAACAAGCTCGATTTCAAGGCGCTGAAGCGGGACCTCCAGGCCGTGATGACGGAGAGCCAGGACTGGTGGCCCGCGGACTTCGGCCACTACGGGGGCCTCCTCATCCGTATGGCATGGCATGGGGCGGGCACCTACCGCGTCGGCGACGGTCGCGGCGGCGCCGGGAGTGGTCAGCAGCGATTCGCGCCCCTCAACTCCTGGCCGGACAACGTAAACCTCGACAAGGCGCGCCGGCTGCTCTGGCCGATCAAGCAGAAGTACGGCCGCAAAATCTCCTGGGCCGACCTCATGATCCTCGCCGGCAACGTCGCGCTCGAGTCGATGGGCTTCAAGACCTTCGGCTTCGGCGGCGGGCGCTCGGATGTCTGGGAGCCCGACGAAGCCGTCTACTGGGGCAAGGAGGAAGCCTGGCTCGCCGACAAGCGGTACACGGGCGACCGGGACCTCGAGAATCCTCTCGCCGCCGTTCAGATGGGCCTCATCTATGTGAATCCAGAAGGCCCGAACGGCAAGCCCGACCCCCTCGCCGCGGCCAAGGACATCCGGGAGACGTTCAAGCGCATGGCCATGAATGACGAGGAGACCGTGGCGCTCATCGCCGGCGGACACACCTTCGGCAAGACCCACGGCGCGGGCGATCCGAAGCTGGTCGGCCCGGCGCCCGAGGCCGCGCCCATCGAGCAGATGGGCCTGGGCTGGAAGAGCCGGTTCGGCACCGGCAAAGGCAAGGACACGATCGGGGGTGGCCCGGAGGTCACCTGGACGGCGACGCCGACGAAGTGGAGCAACAACTTCTTCGAGATCCTGTTCGGCAACGAATGGGAGTTGACGAAGAGCCCAGCCGGCGCGTATCAGTTCCAGGCGAAGGGCAGCGCGGCGGCCATCCCAGACGCCTACGACCCGTCGAAGCGTCACGCGCCGACGATGCTGGTGACGGACCTCGCTCTGCGGTTCGATCCGATCTACGGCAAGATTTCGCGGCGCTTCTACGAGCATCCGGATGAGTTCGCGGATGCCTTCGCCCGGGCATGGTTCAAGCTCACGCACCGCGACATGGGTCCGCGCGCACGCTATCTGGGACCCGAGGTCCCGGCGGAGGAGCTGATCTGGCAAGATCCCGTTCCCGCCGTGGATCACAAGCCGATCGATGCCAAGGATATCGCGGACCTGAAGGCCAAAATCCTGGCTTCGGGTCTGTCCATC
>JAJYKG010000089.1 GCA_021788795.1 Thermoplasmata archaeon
AGGACCGCCTCCGAGAGGATGGAGACGGCGATGGTCAGGATGGTGTTCGCGAAGATGAGTGGGAAGGCGTTCGGGAAGATGTGGCGGACCATGATGTGGAAGTTCGACGAACCGACCATCCGGGCGCGTTCGACGAACATGCGTTCCTTCACGGAGAGGACCTGGGCACGGATCACCCGTGCGGTAATCGACCACCCCGTCAATCCGATGATCAGGATCATCCCGCTGAGCTCGATGTTGCCGATGATCCCGGCGACCACGATCATGAGCACGAGCCAGGGGATGGAGAGGACGATGTCGTTGAAGCGCATGATGACCTCGTCGATCCATCCGCCGAGGTACCCGGACACCAAGCCGACCGCCGTGCCGATGACGCTGGCGATCATCGCGGACGCCACCCCCACGATGAAGGAGACCTGCGTCCCCCAGATTACCTGGGAGTAGACGTCGTCCCCATAGTAGCTTATGCCCAGAGGATGGGCCGAGCTGGGCGGGGAGAGCGCGCAGGTCACCCCGCTAACGCAAGGGGTGGGCGAGTTGATCGGCACGACCCGCTGCAGGGGGCCGTACGGGGCCAGGATCGGCGCGAGGATCGCGATGCCCATGAAGAAGATGAGGATGCCGAGGCCCACCAGAGCCATCTTGCTGTGGCGGACCTGGGTCCAGACTTCGAGAAACCGGCGGTACGCCACCATCAGGGACGCGCGGAACGGCGAAACGGTCGGCACTTTTGTTGCGATTTCGGTGGCGCCCGTGTCCCTCACCTCACGCAATCTTGATCCTTGGGTCGAGGTAGAGCAGGATGAAATCGGAGATGAAATTGGCGATCACGATGGCCACCCCCCCGATCACGATGATGAACTGGAGCAGCGGGAAGTCTAGGTTCGTGATGGCCTGAATCGTCTCCCAACCGATCCCTTTGAAGTTGAAGACCACCTCGACCTGGTACGCTCCGCCGATGATGAAAGCGAGATCGAGTGCGATCAAGGAGACCATGGGAGGCAGTCCGTTCGGGAAGATGTGCCGCCGCAGGATCTGGCGGTCGCTCAGTCCCTTGGCCTTCGCCGTGGTCACGAAGTCCTCGGTCATCACGTCGATCAGGGAGCTTCGCATGACCAAGCTGATGCCCGCCAAGGTGCCCAACGTCAGGGTCAGCGAGGGCAGGATCAGGTGGACCGCGGTGCTGGAGATGTGCGCCCAGTCCCATGCCCACGCGCCGAGCTTGTCATCGTAGTATCCGTTGCTCGGGAGCACTGGCCACCACGAGAAGGCCGAGCGGACGAACGAGTTCGGGGCGAAGGACCAGAGGAGCATGAAGCCCAGCCAGAACGTCGGCATCCCGTAGAGGAAGATCCCGAATCCGGTGCTGATCAGGTCGAAGGGTTTCCCGCGCCGCACCGCGGCGTAGGAACCGATGAGCATCCCGAGAAGGATTGTGATGATCGTAGACGTCCCCACGAGGAGCAACGTCCAGCCCAGGTCCCGCATCAGGATGTCAAACACGGGCTCTTTGTAGAAGAACGAAATCCCCCAGTTCAGCGTGAACGTGTTCTGGATGTAGATGAGGAACTGCATGTAGGGCGGCTGGTTCAGTCCGAAGAGCTGCTGGTCGTACGCGGCGAGTCCGGCATACTTCGGGTCGTGCGGGATGATGCTGATGGCCGGATTCCCGGGCATCAGCCGGACGAGGATGTAGTTCAAACAAACGATCCCGAAGATCGTAATCACGGCGTTGATTGCTCGCCGTGTCACGATCTTCAGGATCTTCCTCATCTGCCCTCACTCCGATCCGGTGGAGTCCTTCAGGGTGGCGGTGGCGGAGCCGGAGGGCTCTGCTTGGGTTCCTCCGTGGTTTCGGCTTCCTCCTTCTTCGCCTGCTTCCGACGTCTCCATAAGACGGCGGCCACGGCAATCACGATGACCGCGACGACCAGGACGGGGATCCCGTAGTTGATCCATGGATTCGACTGGCCCGCCTGTCCGCCGGGCTTGCTGGACGGCTGGATGATGTTCACGGTGACATTCGTCTCCGGACTATGGTTGAGGCCCGGTGCGGTCTTGTTGTCCGTGACCGTCAGAGTCGCCTCGTAGGTGCCCACCGCCGCGTAAGCGTGCGTCTCGGACAGCGTGACCCCCGCTTGGGTGCCGGTCGCCGCGTAGCTTGTGGCGGGCGCGCTCCCGTCCCCGAAGTTCCAGGTGATGTACAGGGGGTCGCCCTCGGAGTCCTTTGCGGTCATGTTGAACCAGAGGGTCTGGTCGGGGTACGCCGTGAGCTCGTTCGGGGCGAAGGCCAGGATCTGCGGAGGCAGGTTGACGCTGCCGGCCGGGACGATCGTCGCCGTGGTGCTCCCGCACGCGGGGAATTCCGAGTTCGTCACTCGGACCGTGATCGTGTAGTTCCCCGGCGTCCTGTAGGTGTGGGTCACGGGCACCGTAGTCGTGTTGTAGAGTGCGCTCCCGTCCCCGAAGTTGAACGAGTAGTTCAGCACGGAGGCCTCCGGATCGTTGACGGAGATGCCTATCGTGGCCGCAGACCCGTTCACCCACGACACGGACGGGAAACTCGCGATGGCCGGGGCCGGATCATCCACCGGGTCCACCCTGGCCCAGAGGTTCAACAGCTCGCTGTCGGGCTCGAGCCCGACCTGCTGGCTCCAGTTGCCCCAGTTCTCCCAGGCCTGGCCCCCTCCGGGCGAGGCCGTCGTGGCCGCGTACAGGTCGTCCTTGTAGAACGGGATGATGTACGAGCTGTAGTTGTAGATCATCATCTGCATCTCGTTCAGGATTGCCCGCCGGGCCACGGGGTCGACCGTCGTCACGGATTGGTTGTAGAGCGCGTCGTACGTCGAGTTGAAGTAGAAGTTGTCGCTCGTCGGGCCGATCGCCATGCTCGTCTCCACCTCGAGGATGTCCGTCGAGGGGTCCGAGGCGGGGGTGAAGACCCAGTCCCACAGCCACATGTCGTAGTTCGCGCTCAGCCAATAGCCGCTCATCTGATTGATGCTATAGGCTCCGTAGCCCGGATTCCCGAGGCGGTCTGTGGTCTGAATTCCCGCCTCCCCGAGCCAAATCACGATGTCCCCGGCCGCCTTCTTCCACCAGTCCTCCGTGTTCAGCGTGTAGAACCGGAAGGTGAGGGGATTCGTTCCGCCGGTTTGGTACAGGGGCGTCCCGTTGGGGTTGAGGTTGCCCGCGGAGTCATACTTCCAGCCGGCCGCGTTCAGCATGGCGCGGGCCGCCGCCGGATCGAACTGGTACTGCTGCTGAACGGGCGGGGTGTAGTGCCACGGGTTCGACGAGGGCACCAGGGAGTCCCCGACGGCGCCCAGCCCGAGCAACGCGTCGCTGATGAGGAACGACTTGTTGATGCTCATCGCGATGGCCCGGCGGACCGTCCAGTTCGTCGCGAGGATCTGGTTGTTGGAGCCGGTCCTGAACTGCGTAAGGCCGTCCGCGAGCAGCGCGGCGCGTTCCGCGGTGGTCATCACATCGATGGCGTACTCGCCCACGAAGCCTCCATCGACCGCCCACTTGGGGGACCAGCTTTTCAAGGTCGTCGTGTAGGAGGTCGGGTCGATGCCGACGATCGAGTTGAGCTGGCTCGCGCCGCTCTGGAAGTCCGTGACCATCAAGCCCGTGTCCGTGTAGGAGATGAAGCGGATCTCGTTCGGCTTCATCACCTGGCAGTAGTACTGGTTCCAGTAGTAGTTCGGGTTCTGCCGGAAGACCGCCAGCCCGGTCGTCGAGTTCGTGGTGTCATAGTAGTACCCCCCCGACCCGATCGGATACGCCGGGCTGGCCTTCACGGGGTTCTTGATGGTGGACCAGATGTACTCTGGCATGATCGGGATGTTGACCGCGGTAGAGTACATCGTCGCCACCGGCCGCTTCGTCACGATCTGGACCGTGTACGTGCCGACGGCGGTGACGGATGCGAGGTCCGACGTGTAGGCGTTCAGGATGCTTGCCGTCTGGTTGATCTGGAGGTTGTACGTGAACACAACGTCCGCGGCCGTGACCGGGTGGGCCCGGCTCGAGGGATTCGTCGGGTCTGTGAAGTAGGCGTTGTGGACGAGGTTGAACGTCCACGTCACGTTGTCCGGCGCGAGGCTCCACGAATACGCCAGATCGCCGCGGACATGGTAGTTCGCGTCATCCGTCAGCAGGGTGCTGTACACGGAATAGATGACGATGTACTCATCCGTAAGCGTGATTGCCATCGGATTGAACGTGGTCACCTGCCAATTGGCGATCCCGATCCGCAGGGACCGGAACGGCGGCGTCCCAGCCGCCGCAACGGTCCGCGAGCCGAGCGTCACGAGCCCGGTGAACGCACCGACGACGAGCACGGAAACGAGAACCGCAGCCACGACGGACCTGAGCCAGCGCACTTTGTCCGAGTCCTCTCCTCCCGTCACTTGATCCGACCCCCTGCCTCCGACGCGTCCCGCACGCAACGTAATCTTCACGAGCGCATCAGGGACAGACTAATGCCGCGAGGATTTCTGGCATCGTATATAATGCTTCAGGACATACCGGCGGCCTCCCGGCATATGCCCTTCCGCACGCGCCGCGTCCCGCATGCGCGCGCGGTGCACGGATGCGTACAAGCGGCGGTTTCCGCGTTCCCAAGAAACGGAGCATCCCGCCTGTGCGGAACGCCCGTTTTGGGCCCTCGGGAGGGTCCCTCGTTCAGCTCTCGTACACGGACTGGCTCTGCTCGTGCATGAACTGCGGGAGGTAGAAGTAGCCGCCCGCGGCCTTGCCCGAGATCCCGGACATCTTCCAGCCGCCGAAGGGCTGCACGCCGACGACCGCGCCCGTGGTGGAGCCGGCGGCGCGGTTCGCGTACATGACGCCCGCCACGTTCTCGCGGAAGAAGCGGTCCACCTCCTCGCGCTTCCCGGTGAAGATGCCCGCCGTCAGGCCGTAGTCCACGGAGTTGGCGACCTCGAGCGCGTCGTCGAGGCCGTCCACCTCGAGGATGGACAGGATCGGGACGAAGAGCTCCTCGTGGTTCACGCGGTGCTTCCGCGGCAGGCCGTCCACGATCGTCGGCTCGACGAAGAGGCCGTCGCCCTTGAGCGCCTTCCCGCCGTGGAGGATCTTCCCGCGCCCCTTCTTCACGTCCGCGACCGCCTTCTCGTACGTCCGGACCGCGGCCTCGTTGATCACGGGGCCCAGGTAGGTGTCCCGCACCGTCGGGTCGCCGATCTTGATCTTCTGCGTCTCCGCGACGAGCTTCTCGACGAAGGCCTTCTTGACGCGCTTGTCGACGAGGACGCGCGAGCAGGCGGAGCACTTCTGGCCGCCGTAGCCGAAGGCGGCGCGCATCGTGCCGGCGGCGGCTTTGTCCAGGTCCGCGGTCTCCGTCACGAGGGTCGGGTTCTTCCCGCCCAGCTCCGTGATGATGGGCTTCGGGAACGTCTCGCTGAAGGTCCGGTAAGCGCCGATGCCGACGTCGCGGGATCCGGTGAACACGAAGCCCGCGACCTCCGGGCTGTCCACGAGCTCCTGGCCGACCGTCGCCCCCGGTCCGGTGACGTAGTTGAAGACGCCCGCGGGCACGCCGGCCTCGCGGAAGATCTTGCACAGCTCCCAGCCCATGAACGGGGTGTCGCTCGCGGGCTTGAAGACCGCGGTGTTCCCGGTGATCATCGCGCCCGCGGACATGCCGCCCGCGATCGCGATGGGGAAGTTGAAGGGCGCCACGACGGCCCACACGCCGTACGGCTTGAGGACGGAGCGGGTCTTCTCGCCCGGCACGTACTGGCCCATGGCGAAATCGTACCCGTGGTTCCGCTCCATCTCCTCCGCGTACCAGCGCATGAGGTCCGCGGCCTCGTCCACGTCGGCCATCGCCTCGTACCGGTTCTTCCCGTTCTCGAAGGACATGAGGGCCGCGTAGGTGAACTTCTTCGCCGCCACGAGGTCGGCGGCGCGGCGGAAGATCCGGACGCGCTCCTCCCAGGGCGTCGCGGCCCACGCCGGGAACGCCTTCTTCGCCGCGGCGATCGCCTGCCGGGCGTGCGGCTTGCCGCCCTTGGAGAACGTCCCCAGGACGAGCTTCCGGTTCGAGGGCGACGTGTCGACGAAGGTCTCGCGCGTCCAGACCTCCTTCCCGTCGATGAACAGAGGATGCTTCTGCCCGAAGTCCTTCCTCACCTGCTCCACCGCGGCCTCGTACGCCTGATGGAACTCCTCGGTCTTGTTCGCCTCGACCGCGTTCTGCCACGTCCGCTCATTCTGGAAGACCATGGAACCTCACCCTCGTGCGCGGAGGATGCCGGAGGGTGCAAAATAAGGTTTCTGAATTTACCTCCGCAGGTGGGACGCTAGGCGATGTAGGAATCGGTGGTGCCTTCGTAGGTGTCGTACTGGACGAGGACGCCGATGTGCGCGAGCAGCTCCCGCGCCCACTCCCGCGAATACGAGTTCGGCGGCAGGTCCGTCGTCGTCCCGAGCCACTCGAAGATCTCCTTGAAGGCCTCCTTCTGCTCGTCCCGCGTCAGCCGCTGGCCCAGCCCCCCGACGGAGGCCTCGATGCGGCCCATCGCGAGCACGAACTCCTTCACCTGGGCCAGGAACTTGGCCTTCTCCTCGCGCGTCATCGGCCCGACCTCGAGGAGACGATGCGGGGCCCGCGGGATAAACCTTCCCCGGCAAGGTTCATGGGGGACCGCGGCCTCCGCCGCGCGGCATGGGCGGCTTCGTCGCGGTGGCCAAGGTCTCCGAGATCCCTCGAGGCGCTGCGAAGGTCGTGGTGGTCCTCGGCCACCCGGTCGCCGTCTTCAACGTCGGAGGGGCGTACTTCGCGGT
The DNA here is from genome assembly GCA_021788795.1 of Thermoplasmata archaeon. Taxonomy (GTDB): domain Archaea; phylum Thermoplasmatota; class Thermoplasmata; order RBG-16-68-12; family RBG-16-68-12; genus RBG-16-68-12. The sequence goes on from JAJYKG010000089.1 coordinate 6,820, forward strand.
CTCCAACGTCTGCCTCCACCGCGGCGGCCCCATCGGGGAAGGCACCCTGGACGGCCCCGTGGTCACGTGCCCCCTCCACGGCTGGGAGTACGACGTCCGCACGGGGAGGAACCTCGCGAACCCGGCCGCCCGCCTGCGGACGTACCCCGTGAAGGTCGAGGGGGACGAGGTCCTCGTCGGCCCGGGAGCCTAACCTTTAACCGCGCCCCGCGGTTCGCGCCTCCTCGTGGACGGGCTCTGGGCCTTCCTCGCCGCGCTGGGCCTCCTGGCGGTCGTCGCGAACCTCCTGAACCTCCGGCAGGGCGCGGCCCTCCGTCGCGGCGTCCGCGTGGGGCTCCGCATGGCGTTCGGCGCGTACCTGCCGCCCGCGGCCATCCTCCTCCCCGTGCGCGGGCTGGACCAGGGCTTCGACGACAACGTGTGCGCGATCCTTTCGCAGGCCTATCCGCGGTACCGTCTCGTGGTCGTCGCCGACCGCGCGGACGATCCGGGCGCGGTGCGGGCCCTCGAGATCGCGGGGGGGCAGGGACGCGTGCCGGTGGAGCTCCTCCTGTCCGATCCCTCGGGCATGGGGGGGAAGGTGAACGCCCTCCGGACCGCGCTCGGCGGCCTGCGCCCCGACGACGAGGTCGTCGTCTTCGCCGACGCGGACGTGCGGCCCGCGGCGGACTGGCTGCGGCAGCTCGTCCAGCCCCTCGCCGACACCACGGTCGGCGCCTCGACGGGCTTCCGCTGGTACGTGCCGCCCCACCCGTCCTTCTGGTCCCTCGTGCGCTCGGAGTGGAACGCGGTGAGCGCGAACGTCCTCTTCGACGGGAGGCGGAACTACACGTGGGGCGGGTCCTCGGCCGTCCGCGCAGCGGACCTCCCGCGGCTGCGGCTCGGGGAGCGCTGGCAGGAGGTCCTGAGCGACGACCTCATCGTGACGGAGGCCGTGCGGCAGGCCGGGCTGCGGATCGCGTACGCGCCGGGCGCCCTGGTGGCCACCCTCGAGGACGCGGACCGCGGCACGTGCCTCGAGTGGTGCCTGCGGCAGATGATGATGGCCACCCTCTACCTGCCCGTCGTCCGGCGCTACGCCGCCGCGGCCTTCGCGGTCTTCGACGGCGCCGTTCTCCTGGGCCTCCTCTCCCTCGCACTGGCCCCGTTCCTCGGATGGGCCTACCTCGTCCCGGCGGCGCTGTTCCTCGTCACGCTCCCCGCGACCCTGGCCAAGTCGTCCCTCCGGCGCCGCGCGCTCCTCACGGGCGCGCCCCACGTCGCCGCGCTCTGGCGCGCGCCCTCCCTGACCTACGCCGTGGCCTCCCTCGCGGTCCCCTGGGTCATGCTCTGGGGCCTCGTCCGCACCCGCCGGCAGACCGTCGTGCGGTGGCGCGGCCGCGCCTACGACGTCCGCGACCCGCGGCATGTGCGGCTCATGGAGACCGCGCCCGCTCCCGCAGGCTCTCCTGGAACTTCGACAGCTCGCTGAGGAGCTCGTTCCGCCGCTCGCTCCGGCGGAGCGTGGCCGCCATGGAGGCCG